>JAFZRB010000195.1 GCA_017620115.1 Clostridia bacterium
CTTCAGGTTCACCCAGGCGGGCTCCGAGGTGTCGGCGCTGCTGGGACGCATGCCCAGCGCCGTCGGCTACCAGCCCACGCTGGCCACGGAGATGGGCGCCCTGCAGGAGCGCATCACCTCCACCAAGAAGGGCTCGATCACGTCCGTGCAGGCCGTCTACGTGCCCGCGGACGACCTGACCGACCCGGCTCCGGCCACCACGTTCGCGCACCTGGACGCCACCACCGTTCTGAGCCGTTCGATCTCCTCGCTGGGCATCTTCCCGGCTGTGGATCCGCTGGATTCCACCAGCCGCATCCTCTCGCCCGAGGTGGTGGGCAAGGAGCACTATGATGTGGCGCGCGGCGTGCAGAGCATCCTGCAGCGCTACAAGGAGCTGCAGGACATCATCGCCATCATGGGCATGGACGAGCTGTCCGACGAGGACAAGCTGATCGTGGCCCGCGCCCGCAAGGTGCAGCGCTTCCTGAGCCAGCCCTTCAGCGTGGCCGAGCAGTTCACCGGCATGGATGGGCGCTATGTGCCCCTGAAGGAGACCATTCGCGGCTTCAAGGAGATTATCGAGGGCCAGCACGACGACCTGCCGGAGAGCGCCTTCCTGTTTGTGGGCACCATTGACGAGGCGGTCGCCAAGGCCAAAAAGGGTGAATGACAATGGCGAGCTTTCATCTGAGAATCGTGACGCCCGAATCCCTCGTGTACGAGGGGGAGGCGGAGCGCATCATCGTGCGCACGGTGCAGGGCGACGTAGCCATTCTGCCGCGCCACATCGACTATCTCGCCGCACTGGGCGACGGCGAAGCCCGCGTGACCTACGACGGCCATGTCCACAAAGCCCACTGCAGCGGCGGCATGCTGCACGTGGCGGGGGGCAAGGTCGAGGTGCTGTCGACACTGTTCGAGTGGAAGACCGAATAAAACGCAGAACAGAAACCGGCCGCGCGGGCTTTTGAACGGGCCCGCGCGGCCTTGTCGGTTCAATTATTTTAAGTCGGCCTTCTTGAAAAACAGATAACATGAAATCCCTGTGAGCATGACCATGACAGCGCTGTACAGCATGGATCTTTGGATGACTTCACGGCTTGTGTCGCGCAGCATCACTTTCTGTATTGCAAACGCGGGGAAGTATTCTATTATGGCCTTTATGGTATTGTTCTCAATATCGCCTGCTATCCGCATAAGCTGAGATATGGCCACAATGGTGATCAGGGAGCACACGAGCGTGCGGATCACATCCCGGAAGGCAAAAGCTGATACGAGAGCGAAGCTCATCATGGCCATATCGATCAGTGCGCGACAGGACACGCAGCGCAAGACATACACTATATCGCTCGAAGCCATTCCCGAAAACCAGTCAGCGCTGTACTTGATGCAGTTTGCCAGCGGATAAACCGCCGACAACAGCAGCGCGCTGAGATAGAAATAGAACAGCTTCACGATGAGTATGCTGATTCGCTTGTTCCCGGCGTAGATCAGGTTATTGACGGTTCTGTTGGCAAAATCCATACCGATGATCAGCGCGCCTGCGATGACTGAAAGCCAGGCCGTGAAGCTCGCGTCGCTCATCGTGCGAAGAAATACATATTCTCCCCGGCTCATTGGCTGCTCCAACGCATACTGCATACCATACGCGGATTTAAGCGTTTCAGGCAATCTGGAAAATGTAGGGCTGGTGAATATAATAGAAATAGTGATCATGACGATGAAAATGACCCACAGACTGGCGCTCCGCAGGGTTTTACACCCCTCTACTTTCAACATCCTGAGCATTATTTGTTTCCCCCAGTCATTTGAATGAAGTAGTCTTCCAAATTGATGCCGGTGGTTCTGAGTTTTTCGATTGTTATTCTCTCTCTGCTCAACGCATTGCCGATGACATCCATGTTTTCCTGAAAGCCGTAGATGCATATCTCGCCATGATCGAGCAATCTGATCTCATTGCTCAATACCCTGGATAGAACGTTCAATGCGATCGTTCTCTCCTGTTCCGAAATAGACAGATATATGCACTTATCACACTTTTTCTCCAAATCGGCATTTGAAGTTGTTCCGACAATGCGGCCTTTGTCTATGAAAATGTAATCCGATGCAAAACCATACAACTGCCGCAGATAGTGACTGGAAATCAAAATCGTTGTTCCGTTGTCTCGGTTCGCGCGCAGCAGCGTAGTTTCGATTTCGCGCATCCCAATCGGATCGAGGCCGTTGAGAGGCTCATCCAACAAGAGCAGTTCCGGATCGCCCAACAGCGCGCAGGCAAGTGCGAGACGCTGTTTCATTCCCAGCGAATAATGCCGGACCGAATCATGTTTTTTATCAGCCAAATTGAACCGCTGCAACGCGTCGTCGATTGCGTCTTTTTTTGCGATGCTCTTTAAAATGCGTGTGTAATTCAGATTCTGATATCCCGATGTGTTATAATAGAGTATCGGGTTTTCGATGAGTGCGCCAATTCTACTTCGGGCCCGTTCGGTTTCTCTTGCCGTGTTGCTGCCGAAGAGCGAGACGGTTCCCTGCGTCGGGAAAGACAGACCCATGATGGTTCTGAACAACGTCGTCTTCCCAGACCCATTGTTCCCAACCAAAGCGTATATCCTGCCCGCAGAGAGGCCGAAGGATACACGGTTCAGAACTTTGTTGTTTCTAAACTGCTTGGTCACTTCGTTAGCGCACAATATGTCCATGGCTTTCTTCCTCCTTACGGGATGTGTATGGCGGTTATTTAATATTTCCAATATTATTATATCGCTGCCTGTTGTTATTTGAAAGGCCGGAATCTGACAACTCAGACAGGAATGGCGACAATTGAGACGAAATCGCCTCATCCGGGTCGCTCACGGGAGGTATATATGGATTACACATGGCACTGCGATTCCCCGCTGGGCGGAATCACGCTGGCCAGCGACGGCGAGGCGCTCATCGGGCTGTGGTTCGACGGGCAGAAGCATTTCGCCGCCTCGCTGGACGAAGCGCCGGAGGAGCGCTTCCTGCCCGTGTTTGAGGAGACGGCGCGCTGGCTGGACTACTATTTCGCGGGCCGCGTTCCGGATTTCACCCCGAAGCTGGCTCCGCGGGGCACGCCCTTTCGCTGGGCGGTGTGGGCGCTGCTGTCCGATATTCCCTTCGGGCAGACCGCGACCTACGGGGAAATCGCGGCGCGGATGGGCCTGACCTCCGCGGGCGCGCGTGCCGTGGGCGGCGCTGTGGCGCGCAACCCCGTGTCGCTGATCATCCCCTGCCACCGGGTCGTGGGGGCGGACAGCCGCCTCACGGGCTACGCGGGCGGCCTGGAAAGGAAGAGGCGGCTGCTGGAGATGGAGCAGGGCGTGCGTTTCGTGACGAAAACATGAAATTCCGCGCGAAGGCGAATTATTCATTGATTTCATGTGGATAAAGGTATATAATAAAATGGGCCGGAAAGGACCGCCCCGGCCGGAAGGAGGGATTGAGCTTGCAGTTTCCCGAAGCGCCTGTTCCGGAGCGGGAGGAAAACGCGCTGCTTTACGACGCTGAATATTAAGGAGAAATAAACCAGCTGCGCGGGCTTTTGAACAGGCCCGCGCGGCTTTTGCTTGGCTGTCATTTCTGTTTCAATCCGTCGATGATGTCCGCGATGCCGCCCGGCCACTCGGCTGTCCGGCCGATACCGACGTTGTAGATGAATGTTCCCTGGAACACGTTCGCCGAAACCTGGCAGAACGTATCCCCGCCGGTCTGGAAGAACACCCTCAGCCGGCCGCCCGTTTCGAGATACGCGAAGTCCAGCGCGCCGAGATCGTCCGGGCCCTTTTCGACGAGGGGCTCCGCGGCTTCCGAAAGGGTTCCGATCAGCAGCCGCAGCCGCGCGGCGGCGGTTTCCCGCTCTTCGCCGGACATGTCCTCCAGCTTCACCGGAACGCTGACGAGCCAGTAGCCAAACAGCTCGTGACCGGCGTCGAATTCCAGCGTCAGCTGCAGTATGTCGTCGATTTCTTCAATGGCGTAGTAGAGGAAGGGATTGAGGGAGCAGAAGCCGTTCTCCGTCGATTCGACGTATGTCCGGCTGTCGAAGGCTTCGTTGCCGGGCCGCATGGTGTCGGAGAGGGGGAGCGCTTCGACGGCGTCGTCCAGCGCCATGCCGAAGGAGAAGCCTTCCGGACAGGCGAAGCCGTCCTCGCCAAACAGATCGCGTAGCGCGGTTTCATGCACGACAGGCTTCAGCTGAACGGCGGGGAGCTCCCGGATCGTTATGGCCTGGGCAGGCGCGGCGGCGAGCGTTACCAACAGGCACACGGCCAGAGACAGGGCGAGACCTTTCATACTTTTCATGTCGACTGACTCCTTTCGCGTTTGGTCGTTAGGCCATTTGATTGTTCCAGCGCTGTAATTATATTATAACAGGCTTTCATGTTATTTGAAAGGCCGGGATCTGACAACTCAGGCGGGAAAAGCGACAACTCAGACTGCGCTGCGCCCGCCGGTCGGCGCGGCGCTGATCGTGACGAAAACATGAAATTTTAAGCGAATGAGAATCTTTCATTGATTTCATGTTGATGAAGGTATATAATAAAATGGGCAGTAGGGGATACGCCTGACAGGAAGGAGTGATTGACCTTGCAGTTTCCCGAAGCGCCCGTTCCGGAGCGGGAGGAAAACGAACTGCTTTACGACGCTGAGTACAAGGAGATGCTGGGAGCCTACGGAAAGGTTCAGTATCTCTACGAAGCCGGCATTGATTTCGTGCGCGGCCGCCTCGAGGCGCTCAACAACGAGTTTCGCGTGAGGCACAGCCATAATCCGATTCATCATATACAGAGCCGCGTGAAGACGCCGCAGTCGATCAGCCTCAAGCTGAAAAAATCCGGCATTCCGGTGTCTATGACCAACGCCAAGAAGAACCTGCGCGACATCGCGGGCGTGCGGGTCATCTGCTGCTATGTGGAGGATATCTTCACCGTGGCGCAGCTGCTCACCAGCCAGGACGACGTGCAGCTCATCGAAGAAAAAAACTACATCAAGCATCCCAAGGAGAACGGCTACCGCAGCCTGCATCTGGTGGTGGACGTGCCCGTTTATCTCTCCGAGGGCAAGGTTTACATTCCCGTGGAGGTGCAGATCCGCACCGTGGCGATGGACTTCTGGGCCAGCCTGGAGCACAATCTGCGCTACAAGGCGGAAGAAGAAGTGCCGCTGTTCATCGTGGACGAGCTGAAGAAATGCGCCGACGTCATCACCGAGACCGATGCGCGCATGGAGCAGATTTTTCACGCCATGTCGCTGCTGCGCGACCGGGCGCCGAAGGAACCGCCGCCTCAGGGTGGAGATTGGATATAGGCGCGTCCGCTTCCTCCGGGACGCTCTGGAAGCGGTCGTTCGGGAATCATCGTAAATGACCAAAGGTGGTGTGGCCTGTATGAAGGGAAAGATTCTGCCGCTGCTGCTGGCTTTGCTGCTGCTGACGGGCTGCCTGGCGGGCGCGCGGGCGGAGAGCGCCCTGTCCTCGGTCGAGGCGCTCGCGGCCTTCCGGACGTTCGGCGCGAACGCGGCGGGCCGTTATGCCGTCCAGATGGACGACGACCTCGTCGTGGTTGAGCTCATACCCGCGTTCGGGCGGCTGTTCGCCTCGGTCGCGTACTATATGGAGGGGAGCCTGTATTCCTTTTTAGCCGCCGAACTGACGCCGGACGACCTCACGCAGGCGGCAAACCGCGCGGGCAATTCGGAAACCTCCTTCACGCTGAACGTGCGCTCGCATTCCATCATGTCGAACGCCGGGCAGTACTGGCCCGGCGAGGCGAAACAGCGCTTCACGCTGACCGGCGACGGCCTCCTGCTGAGCGAGTTTGCCGGCGACGGCTCCGCGCTCGTGTCGGCGGAGGACACGGCGCTTCTGCGCGCCGAAGACGTTCCCAGCGTGCTGGTCTACGGCCCGGCAGACGCGGCGATGGCGTATGACGTGGGCGCGCGCGTCGACGCGCCGGAGGCAATGACAGGCGCGTGGAGCGCGACCTGGCGCGCGGACGGCGTCGATCGCGTCGTGCGCATGGAGCTGGCCGCGGACGGCATGATGACCGTGCTGCTGACCGCTTTCGACGGCCGGCCCGCCCGGCTGCTGCGCGGCGGTTACGCGCTGCTTCCGGCCGCGGACAACACATACGCGCTGCATTACCTGCTGAGCGCAGTGGACAGCGGCACGATGCCCTTCGAAGGCAGCGCGCGGCTCGCGCCGGACGGGAACGGGCTTGCCGTGAGCGCGTTCGAGCTGAGCGAGGGCTGGACGGACGAATGCCTGCTGCTGCCGGATGAAGAAACGACGGTCGTGTATGAGCGCGGCGAGAACCCGATGCGGCTCGTCTGGATGACGCTGGTGGACGAGCGCGACGGCCAGAGCTTTTTCGACGTGACGGCGCGCGATCCCTTTGACGGCGGGGAAGAGCTTCTGACCGTCCTGAAGGACGGCGGCACGCTGTTCGGCTGGTCGTCGGATCGGAAGTCGCTGGATATGTTCGCGCTGTGGGCCAAAATCAAGACCGGGAAACCCATTCCGGTGCTGTGCCACTGCTCGCCCTGGAGCACGGTGGATATGCTGCTTGTTCTCGACGACATCGCCGAGGATACGGAACTGCTGATGGTGCGCACGCCGTATTTCGCCGCGCTGCGCGACTATCGCGAGGTGGCGGACGGGCGGCTCGGCAGCGAGGCCAGCGTGTATTTCGACGCGGCGGGCGAACCCATGCTGCATCTGGAAAACCGCACGGACTACGAAGTTCAGCGGGAGCTGACGGCGCGGATCGTCCGGCGCGTGGGCAGCGTGTTCACGGCCTCCGACGAGGCCGGCGATTCGGTTACGTTCGAGATACAGCCCTACGGCTGGCTGGTGATCCTCGATCAGGATCTGAGCTTCGCGACGCACGGTTTTCCGGGCTTCGGCGAGCGGTTTTATCAAAAAACGGAATAACCCGCAACCTGTTTTTTCCAAAACAAGGGGTGACAGGAAGCCATTTATTTGCTATAATAATTGGCGGAAGATGATGAACAGCCGGCCTGTCCGGCGCTAGAGACTGGGAGGGAATGGCATGGGACTGTTTGGAAAGATTTTTGACAAAAAAGAATGCGCCATCTGCGGCGGCGAAATTGGCCTGCTGGGCAACCGCAAGCTGGCGGACGGTAATCTGTGCAAGGAATGCGCGAAGAAGCTCTCGCCGTTCATGACCGACCGGCGCGAGTCAACGGTCGAGGAGATTCGGCAGCATCTGGCTTACCGCGAGGCGAACGCGCGCATCCTGCCCACGGTTCATCCCACGCGCGTGTTCGGTCACAACACGAAGGTGTATGTCGACGAGGCTCAGCAGAAGTTCTTCGTGACGAACCGCACCAACTGGCAGGCGGAGAATCCGGATGTCATCAATGTGGCGCAGGTGATCGACTGCCGCGTGGACGTGAAGGAGCACCGCGACGAGCTGTATCATAACGACCGCGAGGGCAAGCGCGTGCCCTATAACCCGCCGCGCTACAAGTTTGAGTACGCGTTCTGGGTCGAGATTCACGTGGATTCGCCCTATTTCAACGAGATTCGCTTCGAGCTGACCGACGTGCGGCCCGACAGCCCGCTCAGCGAGGCGTATCGCGGCTTTGAGCAGGAAGCTCATGAGCTGCAGTGCGCGCTGAATCCGGCGACCTATGTGGCCGCGGCGGCGGCCCCGAACGTGGCGGCGGCTGTGGCCAGCGCGATGAACAAGGCGGCCAGCGTCATGTCCAAGGCCACCAGCGTCATCAACAAGGCGGCGGAGGTCGCGGAACCCTGGACCTGCAAGTGCGGCACGGTGAACACGGGCAAATTCTGCGCCAACTGCGGCGCGAAGAAGCCGGTGACGTTCAAGTGCGACAAGTGCGGCTGGACGCCCGACGATCCCGCCAACCCGCCGAAGTTCTGCCCGCAGTGCGGCGATCCGTTCAACGCGGCGGATATCAAGTAAACCCTACGGCAGGCGACGACTTGCAAGAGAGGCCCCGCGGCATGCGGAGCCTCTCTTTTACTGCGCTTATCTGCCGCGCTCAGCTGCGTTTCATGCTCCGCCTGAACAGGAGTATGGCGCAGGCGACGGACACCGTCGCCCAGGCGCCAACGATCAGCAGCGGCTTGGGCAGCGCGCTCCACTGGCCGTTCAGCGCCGCGCGGGCGGCGTCCACGGCGTTGGCGAAGGGCAAGACGCGGGCGAACGCCTCGAAGCCGCCGCCCAGCAGCGAAATGTCGAACCAGGTGCCGGAGAGCCAGGCGGAGACGTTC
>JAFZRB010000196.1 GCA_017620115.1 Clostridia bacterium
CCTTTCTGGTTTTAAGTGTTTTCCTTCACTTTATTACATAGAAAGCCGTGACGGGGTGTTCCATTGTTGCATCAAATCTCACTCAGAATAGGTTAGGCGGCAATCACGCTGAACCTGCTCTTAAAGAGGATGGTATTAGGATTAAGAGCAAGCACCGCAAAATCTCTGATGGTGTAATAAGCCGCCTCGTTCAGAGTCATTGGAGCCGTGACCGTGGTGGAGATAATAGAAAGCATCGGAATGTTCGTAATTCTGAAAATATCAGTGAATGTAGCATCCAAGGGAGCAATCACATAGACAGTGCGGTCATTACCACTAGCAGCGTGCGCCTTGACGATGAAAATCTTAACATCCTTCTTCATACCGTTCCTTTCTAATCGGCGGTTTCTTTCATCAGCCCCGCCAGGGCTTTCATTCAAGGTCTCCGTTTCCTCTCTCAACCTTGTGAGTATATTATAGCACTGACGGCTTTCCCATCGGGCGTTATAATGTGACCGACTACATTTTGAATAAACTGAAATGCCTTTATTTTCAAAGGTTTTTCAATTCCCATGAAATGTTTTCTATAGAGCCTTTATTTTACTTCCCCTTAACATCCTATTTTGCCTATCCTGCGGCCCCTCAGGAAGGTCTACCTATGCCCTCGCCAAGCCCAAATGGGCAGAAAAAAGGCCCAAAAGATGCTTCAAAGATATATCAAAGACGTTTGGAAGATCATTCCAAGATGAATGAACGATGCTTAGAAGATGTGCTTGTTTTGCCTGCTATTTCGTGCTATAATACCCTTGCCAAATGGTACAAGATTTTGGATGTACAAGATTGGGTGGTTTGGAGGTGCTTTTCAGGCTCATTTAGCCCATGATGTACAAGATTTGTACAAGCCACGATGACAAAAAAAGAGTGACCCCCTCGGAGCCACTCTTCAAAAAGCCTTGAATTATATGGTTCTTTACTTCCCGAAATACCTGTCCAGCAGCCCCTTGAACGCCTTGCCGTGCCGCGCTTCGTCACGGGCCATTTCATGGACTGTGTCATGAATAGCATCCAGATTGAGCGCCTTGGCCTTTTTGGCCAGGTCGGTCTTGCCGGCGGTGGCGCCGTTCTCGGCTTCGACGCGAACCTCAAGGTTCTTCTTGGTGCTGGGATACACAACCTCGCCCAGCAGCTCGGCGAACTTCGCGGCGTGCTCGGCTTCTTCATAGGCGGCCTTTTCCCAATACAGGCCGATCTCCGGATAGCCCTCGCGGAAGGCGACGCGCGCCATGGCCAGATACATGCCGACCTCGCTGCACTCGCCGTTGAAGTTCTCGCGCAGGCCCTGCTTGATCTCCTCGGGAACATCCGCCGCCACGCCGACCACGTGCTCGGACGCCCAGGTCATCTCGCCGCTCTGCTTCACAAACTTGCTCGCCGGGGCCTTGCACACCGGGCACTGAGCGGGCGCTTCCTCGCCCTCATAAACATAACCGCAGATCGAACATACCCACTTTGCCATTGCCATATCCTCCTTCATGTCGATAATGTTCCCCGGTATCACGGGCTCTGAACAGGGTTATTATATCATGCCCCGGGCGAGTAAGACAACACTAATCTCAGCCGTCCGGGAATTAATGCCGGTTTTCATTGCATTTGCGGGGTTTGTATGGTATAATCTTTGCGTTTGAGAGGGGGATTGCTATGACCATCATTCGGAAACTGCGCGGGATCGCGCTCGCGCTGGCGCTGCTGGCCGCGCTCGCGCTGTGCGGCGCGGCGCAGGCGGATGGACTCGATGTTCACTTTATGGATATCGGCCGCAACGACGGCATCGTTATCGTATGCGACGGCGAGGCGGCTTTCATCGATTCGGGCTGGTATGAATTCAGCCTGCAGGCGGTCGACTACATGAGGGGCCTGGGGATCACACACCTCAAATACTATATCGGCACCCACGCCCACAAGGATCACGTGAGCGGCGCCGCGGCCATCATTAAGGCCTTCAATCCCGATGCCGTGCTCCAGCCGCACGCCGACGTGGGCAGGCTCATCATCCAGTGCGCCGCCACGAAGGAGGAGCGCGCCGCCGCGGAAAACGCGCGCTACATCAACGTGTCCGTCGGGCAAACCTATAACGTCGGCGGCGCGACGCTCACCGTGCTCGGCCCGCTGAAGCTGCGCAAATTCTACAACGCCGACGACGGCTACGAAAACTTCAATTCGCTTATCATGCGCCTCACCTACGGCGAAAACACCTTCCTGCTCACCGGCGACGCTTACGCCGCCACGCTGTATGACATCGAGGCGGCCTTTCCCGGCGCGCTCAAGTGCGACGTGTTCAAGAACCCGCACCACGACGGCGCCCCCAAGGACAAGGAGATGGCCCTCGTCTCGCCGCAATACGTGATCTTCAGCACCTCGGACAAGCATCAGCCCACCTCCGAGGCGCTGGCCCGCGTGGGCGACGTCGGCGCGCGCGCGATGATCACCTCCACCCAGCAGAACGGCCACATCGTGTTCCACAGCGACGGCCATAACCTCGGCTTTTTCCTGACCAACGGCCCTCTGGAGATATCCATAAACAAGAGCGAGGCGACGATCTACGAGGGTCAGAAAACGAGCGTCTCCGCGAAGCTCAAGCCGTCCCATTACAAGGCCCTCACGTACTTCAGCCTGAACCCGTCCGTCGCCTCGGTGGACGGCTCCGGCCATATCACCGGCCTCGCTCCCGGTACCGCCATCATCCGCGCGATGAGCTCGAACTGCCTGTACACCGACTGCGTCGTCACCGTTATGCCCATCGGCGTCCAGCTGAATAAAAACGAGCTCAGGATCAAACACGGCGCGTCCGACACGCTGCGCGCCAGCTTCCTGCCCAAGGGCACGCGCAGCAGGGCGGTTGCATGGAGCAGCGACGATCCCGCCGTGGCCACAGTCACGGATTCCGGCAAGGTGACGGGCGCCGCGCCAGGCAGCACCACCGTGCGCGCCACGCTGGAGAACGGCTCGCAGGCCGCGTGCGTTGTCACGGTGGAGCCCGTGGCGGTCAGCGGCGTGAAGATCAGTCCCAGCGGCGCGACCCTCACCATCCATCAATCGCAGGCGCTCTCCGCCGTCATCAGCCCCCAGAACGCGACCGACCAGAGCGTCGTCTGGTCGAGCGATGATGAAAGCGTCGCGATCGTCGATCAGAACGGCCTGTTGACCGCCGTGGGCGTCGGCCAGACGAAGATCACCGCCACGGCCTCGAACGGCAAGAACCGCTCCATCGGCGTCAAGGTAAAGCCCGTGTACATCTCCTCCATCTCCATCGCCGCCGACACGGACACCATCGTGGCGGGCGTGCCCGGCAAGAACACCGTGCAGATGTCCGCGGGCATCCAGCCTCTGGACGCGACCATACAGGAGATCGTCTGGAAGACATCCAACCCCCGCGTGGCCACGGTCGATGAAAACGGCCTGGTGACCGCCGTGAATGACGGCCACGCCACCATCTACGCCGTGTCGCAGGACGGCAGCCACCGCCAAGGCTCGTTCCGCCTGACCGTCGCCGCCAACCGCTTCAAGCGGAGCGCCGCCGTCTTCGAGCCGGGCCGCGTTACCGTGAGCGCCGAGTCGATTCGTTACGAGCGCGACACGCTGCGCATCGACCTCTACTATGCCAACGGAACCGACGAGCATGTGGATATACCCTCGGGCGGCGTGCTCACCTTCATTCTGCCGGACGGCACCCGCCTGCCCATCGCGCCCATGGAAATGGGCACGCGCACGCTGCGCCGCGGCACGGTGAAGACGCACACGATCCGCCTCCCGCTGGCCAGCTATCCCTACCTGGCCGGGCTCGATCTCACCTCGTGCGACGCCACCGTGACCAACTGACGCCCCTCAAACCATTCTCAGCCCCGCCGTTCGGCTTTTCACCGGGCGGCGGGGCTGCTTTGTTTTCTTTTTCATCATCCGTTCATTTCGCGCTGAATCTGTCCGGATCCACAAGATAGTATTTCCTGTTGACCTCTTTTTCTATTTCCAACGCCATCTCTTTTGCTTCAGGGATTGAATAACCCAAAAAGTGAATCACGGCCATGATTTGCGGCGTGCTTAACAGCCTTATGGCGTCTTCGTTATCAAATATGTCGATCGATTCTTTTATAAAAATCGTGTATTTTTCTTCCGTGCCGGAATCGCTGCATAATTGCGCTTTTTTCTCTTTCAGTTTGTCTCTGATCACTTCCAGCGTCATTTTCGTCATTGTCGCCATTCTCCTTATTCATTAATAATACGAACGTCTGCTGCGCGTTTTCACGCTTATTCCTTATATTCCAATTACATTACCACATTACAAATGTATATATCTCTTTCGTCATTGACAGGATCACTCTTTTTAATAACGCTTCGTCTTCTATCTCTTTCAGACATGTGTCAGATATCTTTTCGCAAAACAATGGCTCCGAGAAATCATCCTGATTCAGCAGATAGAGAAACCTTCGGCCCTCCATCTCCTTACTCCAGATTATCTGATAATGCCTGCCGTTATCCAGCGACACCAGCTTGCCGCTCATTTTATCGAACATCGCTGTTGCCCCCATCCATTTCTCTTCAGATATTGATTGACCGCATTGATATAATAGCTGTTTGGGGGTCTCTTTTTTCTGTTTCCATGATCGTATTCAAGAAATGCGTAATCGACCTTTTCAGATTCTTCATTCGCGGGCAGCGCGCTCTGTTCTATCCGGCCTGCTATCAGGATTATGACGCAGTATCCGCTGTATTCAAGCAAATTCCTTTTCTCTTCAGTGCTTTCGCATATATCGATTATATGATACATCTTCACGCCTCCCGCGCCTGCGGCTGATGCTGCTGACGTCTTTATCCGAATTCATTCCATATGCGGAACGGGTTACGGATGAGCGGCACACCCATCAGCGGCATGCCGTGGTTTCATTTTATCACAGGGCGATTGATATCGTCAAGACGGGCGGCGATCCTGCGCGGCTCCGCCTGTAAAAAAGGCTGTCTGTCCTTTCGCCGTGAATTTTCCCGGAAAACGGGCTTTCGCTTTTTTGGAAAGTGAGATATAATAGAACCAGCGAATGATATTGAGCGGGAGGCGCAGTTATGCGAACGCTGGTCATCTGGGGCGCGGGCCGAATCGGCCGCGGATTCGTGGCCGGGCTCTTTCACGAGCCGGGCTGGCGCATCGTGTTTGTGGATATCGACCGCGCGCTGGTCGACAGGCTGAACAGCCAGGGCGGCTACACGGTCTTCAAGGCGCGGAAGGAAGGCATCGAAAAAGCGCGCCTCGAAGGCGGGTTCTCCGCGCTGCATACAAGCGACGCCGACGCGCTCCGGCGGGTGTTCTCCGAGGAGGGCCTGATGCTGGACATTGCCGTGCACGAGCCAAAGCTCGCCGAGGTGGCCGACATGCTCGCGCCGCTGTTCGCCGCGCGCGCGCAGGCCGCCGCCGGGCCCATTGACGTGATGATGAACGTGAATATGGCCGGGCCGGACGCCGCCTTCACCCGCCTCATGGAGGCGCGGCTCACGGGCGAGGCGCTCGACTATTTCCAGCGGCGCGTGGGCGTGACCGGCATCGCGGCCATGTGCATTTCGCCCGTGGCCACAGAGGCCATGCTGGCCGCGGATCCGCTGGCCATCCTGAACAACGCCTGGCCCGAGCAGGCCATCGGCGCGCCGCAGCTGAAGGGCGAACCGCCCGCGCTGCCGCATGTGCGCCTGAGCGCCGACGTGCACGCCGAGGAGACGCGCAAGCTGTACACACTGAACATGGCGCACGCGTTATGCTGCTATCTGGGCGTGAAAAAAGGCTACGCCACCGTCATCCAGGCGGTAAACGATCCGGCCCTGCGGGCGTTGATCGGGCAGGCGCTGGAGGAGGCGTCGCTGGGCCTGAGCCGCGCCTTCGGCTTTCCGGCGGAGGAGATGACCGCCTGGCGCGCGGCCATCATGGGCCTGCTGGACAACCCCACCATCGACGACAACCTGCCCCGGCTTGGCGCGGACACTCGGCGCAAGCTGTCCCGCGCCGACCGGCTGTGCGGCCCGGCGCTGCTGTGCGTCGGGGCGGGCGGACAGCCCGCCGCCATCGCCCGGGCGATCCGCGCGGGCTTCGATTTCGAGCACGACGATCCGGGCACGGCGTATGTGCGCGGCCTCGTCGCGTCGCAGGGCCTTCCGGAGGCGGTGCGCGCGGTGTGCGGCCTGACGCCTGAGGACGGGCTGTATCATCTGATCCTGAACGCCGAAACAGAATGAACCCATTCCGACATATATTTCATTAAGGAGGAAATACCCATGAAGACAACCGCCGTTCGCCTGTATGGCACAAACGACCTGCGCCTGGAAACCTTCGAGCTCCCGCCCATCAAGGAAGACGAGATCCTCGTCAAAATCATCTCGGACAGCATCTGCATGTCCAGCTATAAGGCCGCCATTCAGGGCCCGAACCACAAGCGCGTGCCCAAGGACATCGCCGTGAATCCCATCATCATCGGCCATGAGTTCTGCGGCGAGATCGTCGAAGTGGGCGCGAAGTGGGCCTCGCAGTTCAAGGCGGGCGAAAAGTTCGGCATCCAGCCGGCCATCCAGTATCACGGCACGCAGCACACGCCCGGCTACGCCTTCCCGAATCTGGGTGGCGACTCCCAGTACGCCGTGGTCATCCCGGAGGTCATGGAGCAGGACAGCCTGCTGCATTACAGCGGCAAGGCGTTCTTCTACGGTTCCCTGGCCGAGCCGCTGAGCTGCATCATCGGCACCTTCCACGCGCAGTACCACACCAAACCCGGCTCCTACGTCCACGATATGGGCATCGTCGAGGGCGGCAGCATGGCCATCCTGGCCGGCGCGGGCCCCATGGGCCTGGGCGCCATCGACTACGCCATCCACTGCGACCGCAAGCCCGGCATGCTGGTTGTGACCGACATCGACCAGGCCCGCCTGGATCGCGCCGCCTCCATCTACACCACGGAAGAAGCCGAAAAGCACGGCGTGAAGCTCGTCTACCTGAACACCGCCGGCGAGGATCCGGTGGGCGAACTGATGGCGCTGACCGACGGCAAGGGCTACAACGATGTGCTGGTGTTCGCGCCCGTGCCG
>JAFZRB010000197.1 GCA_017620115.1 Clostridia bacterium
CTGCGTGGGCGGCGTGATGATCGGCCGCAAGGCGGGCACGAAGCTCTCCGGCAAGGCGTCCATCCTGGGCGGCGTCATCCTGATCCTCATTGGAATCGAGATTTTCGTGAGCAATATGATCAGGTAATTCGCCGTTGGGGGAACGGCGGAGCGCGCGTTTATTCAGCGATGAAACGGAATCCCGCGCGCTATGCCTTGCCTGATTTCTTCAGCATATCGTATGTTTCCGAAAGCCACTCATTATAGTGATCGTAGGGGGTCTGGATCCACTGGTCTAGCAGTTTGTTTAAAGACTCGATGTCTTCCTCGATACTGGCGCGTTTGTACTGTTCCGGATCGCGGTTGACCGTCACGACATGATTATTGTCTTCTTTGAAGTCGATCCGGTAAATGCAGTATCCTGTCCAGCTGCGGTGCGCCCAGAGAGTTGATCTCTCCATAGACCAAAACCACTTATCCTCCATGGCCTGCGGAATATTGCCGCAGCGGAGCGCATCCATTTCCTCATCGCTGAAAGACCTTTTAAGCACGAAAGTCTCATGCTGGTCAGGCATGGCCGCTGTTTTCCAGTCGTCGCGATGAGCAACGCTTTTTTTAGCTTCCGTCATACATATATTTCCCCAATTCAAAACCCGGTCTGCCGTTATTTTTCCAGCATATCCCGGAAGTTCCTCACCCGGTGGAACGTCTGGTAGTTGGCGTCGTGATAGTTATGGGGCTGATTGATGGCGGTGCGGCAGAGGAAAAGCAGATCGTCGCCCTCGATCATCCAGTCCACATACTGGAAGCCGGTCATCTTCGGGTCGTCGTTTCGGCGGTCGATGAGGTCGCACACCACATCCCACGTCTCCAGGTCGCGCGACGCCATCAGCGAGAGCAGGTTGCGGTTTCCGGCGCAGGTCCTGTCGAGTATGCGCGAGATGATGGCGAAATACAGGCCTGTCTTTTCGTCGCGCTTGATGGTGAATTTCGAGTGGTTGCCCGGAAGGTGAATGGCGCGGTCGTATTCCAGCGGCGCGTCCGGGTCGTCCGTGTTCACGCGGTAGGCCAGCGCGAGGCCGTAGTTCGGCTCGCATCTGAACATGTCGTAGCGCATGATGTTGTATAGCCGCCCGTTCGGCGCGATCACCAGCGAGCCCTCGATGTTGCCCGCGCTGGGTCCCTTCGCCACGCCGGGCCAGGCCGGATCGTATTTCACCGGCGGCGCGAAATGCCAGCTGGCCGGGTCGAGCAGGTCGGCGTCCGCGTCGGCCGACATGACCATCGCCGCGTGGTAGCCCTCGGCCCAGGCGCCCCATTCCAGCGTGCCGTACAGCCGGCCCTTGTATTCCACGATGGGCTGGGGGTTCTTGTGGACGCCCGCCACGGCGCACTTGCACGAGCCGCGCAGCAGCACGGTGGGCGCGCCGAACGTGAAGCCGCCGTCCGCGCTCCTGCCGATGAGCAGATCGCCGTACTCCGTGGAGCAGGAGAGCATGTACACTTCGCCCCTGTGGATGAACAGCTTGCCCCAGAAGCAGGGGTACAGCTCGCACACGTAGTGCCAGCTTCGCCCGTCGTCGTCTGAGCGGAAGATGAGCGTGAGGTTTTGCGGCGTGCCGCCCGCGAACAGATCCATCGAGGAGAGCAGGTAGCCCTTCGGGTGGCGCACCATCGAGGGCGAGCACAGGTACTGCCCGGAGAAGGCGTAGGCCCCGTCGCGCGGGTGCAGGTAGTTGACCACCGTGCCCACGGGCTTGCCCGTGCGGAACAGCCGCACGCGGCTCTTCTTGCCGCCGCAGGCGACGTAGAATTCATAGTCCCGCTCCGGCTCGAGCCCGGAAACGGTCGCTTCCGGCGCGTTCACGCGCGCCGCGCAGGCGAATTCCCCCTCGCCTTCCGGCCGCAGCCAAAGCTCATAGTCCGGGCCGGGCGCGGCGAACCACTCGCAATGAAACGAGGTTTCGTCCGGCGCGAGGCGGCACACGTAGATGTCGCCCGCGTCGAAGAAGAAGGGCGTATAGGGCGCGTAGCTCCAGGTGGTGGTGCCTTTCATGGTTTGCCGCCTCCCGTCATTTCTTCTGGCGCAGTTTGGCGCTCAGTTTGCTGATCTTTGAAAAATCCAGCCGGTTTTCGGTGCCGCTGAGCAGCCGTTTTATGTTCTCGCGGTGGCAGAACAGCGCCAGCGCGCACATGATGATCGCGAAGATGATGTATCCCGTGTTGCCGGGATGGAACACGGCCACTGCCACGGCGTAGAGGATGGCCGTGCAGATGGAGGCCACAGACATGTAGCGCGTGAGCCCCACGATGACGATCTGTATGACCAGCAGCGCCACCGCCAGCCAGGGCTCGTTTGCGAAGATGATGCCCAGCGAGCTGGCCATGCCCTTGCCGCCCTTGAAGTTCAGCAGCACGGGCCAGTTATGCCCCAGCAGCACCGCGATACCCGCGATATAACCGCCGATATCGCCGCCGAGCCATTTGCCCAGCTTCACGGCGATGAACGCCTTCAGCGTGTCGCCCACCAGCGTGAGCACGGAAGGCAGCCAGCCCAGCGTGCGCATGATGTTCGTCGTGCCCGCGTTGCCGCTACCCGTCTTGCGGATGTCGATGTTGCCGAACGTCTTGCCCACGATCAGCCCCGTCGAAAAATTGCCCAGGAAATACGCGCCGACCGCGATTGCGATCCAGATAACATACTTCACAGCAAACACCTCTTTTCAAGCAGGAATCAGGAATTTGAGCTTGCCAGATGCTAATTGTCTTCTTTGTTGTTCCTCTCCCGCATGATGAACCGCAGCGGCGTGCCCTCGAAGCCGAAGGCCTTGCGGAACTGGTTTTCCAGGTAGCGCTCGTAGCTGAAGTGCATCAGCGTTTGGTCGTTGATGAAGAACACGAACGTAGGCGGCTTGATCTGCTGCTGCGTCACGTAGTAGATCTTGAGCCGGCGGCCTGAGCTCGTCGGGGGCTGCAGCGCAGCCTGCGCGTCGGCGAGGATGTCGTTCAAAAGGCCCGTGGTGATGCGGCGGCAGCTCTGCGCGCGCGCGGCCTTCACGGCCTCCATCACGCGGTTCACCCGCTGGCCGGTCAGCGCGGAGATAAACAGGATGGGCGCGTAGTCCATGAACTTCAGCTCCGTGCGCACCTTTTTGACGTATTCCTCCAGCGTGCCGGTTTCCTTTTCAACGGCGTCCCATTTGTTCACCACGATGACGGCGGCCTTGCCCTGCTCGTCGATGTAGCCGGCGATCTTGCTGTCCTGCTCGGTGACGCCCTGCTCGGCGTCGATGAGCAGCAGCGCCACGTCGCAGCGGTCGATGGCCGCCAGCGACCGCACGATGGCGTAACGCTCCAGCGACTGGTATTCGATGGACTTGCGCTTGCGGATGCCCGCCGTGTCGATGAGGATGAACTCCTCGCCGGATTCGTCGGTGAAGTGGGTGTCGATGGCGTCGCGCGTGGTGCCCGCGATGTCGGAGACCATCACGCGCTCCTCGCCCAGCAGGCGGTTCACCAGCGAGCTC
>JAFZRB010000027.1 GCA_017620115.1 Clostridia bacterium
CGCTGGCCGCGCTGTTCGGCGCACCGGCCAACACCACCTACGGCGAGAACACCGGCGTGCTGGCGCTGACCAAGGTCTATGATCCCAAGGTCATCCGCATCGCGGCCGTGCTGGCCATCCTGTTCTCGTTCAGCCCGAAGTTCGCGGCGCTGGTCTCCGCCATGCCCACCGCAACCATCGGCGGCGTCTCCCTCATCCTGTACGGCATGATCTCCGCCGTGGGCGTTCGCAACGTGGTTGAGAACCAGGTCGACTTCACCAGGAACCGCAACGTCATCATCGCCGCGCTCATCATGAGCCTGTCGCTGGGTATCAGCTTCAGCAGCGCCGGCTCCCTGGCGCTCGGCCCGGTCAGCCTGTCCGGTCTGGCCGTCGGCGCGCTGGTCGGCATCATCCTGAACGCCGTCCTGCCCGGCAACGACTACGTGTTCGGCAAGAACGAACAGGGCGACGAGTCCGTGAACTTCAAGGTCTGATCGCCTCACAATCGACCGCCTCTTTGCATATCCTTCTCAGGAAGCAAGGAGGCGGTTTTTTATGTGCGGCATCGCGGGCTTTTCCAGCCTGAATCGCAACTATTCCGATCAGAGCGCGGCCTGTTTACATACGCTCGCCGCCATGCGCGGGCGCATCGCCCACCGCGGGCATGACCAGACCGGCGAGATCCTGTTCGACCACGCGGGGCTGGCCCATACGCGGCTGTCCATCCGCGACATCGCGCTGGGCCGTCAGCCCATGACGCGGCGCTTCGGCAGCGCGGCGTTCAGCATCGTGTACAACGGCGAAATCTACAACGCCGACGAACTGCGCCGGGAGCTCGCCGGGGAAGGCGCGTCGTTCGAGACAGCCAGCGATACGGAGGTCATCCTCGAGGGCTACCTGCGCCGCGGCGACGACATCATACCGGCGCTCAACGGCATATTCGCCTTCGCCATCTGGGACGACGTGGCCCAGCGACTGCTGCTGGCGCGCGACCGCTCGGGCGTCAAGCCGCTGTTCTACGCCATGACGGAGGATGAACTGATTTTCGCCTCCGAAATCAAGGCGCTGTTCGAGCATCCGTCGGCGGAGCCGGACATCGACCTCGATTCCCTGCGCGAGGTACTGGCCATCGGCCCGGCGCGCACGGACGGCGAGGGCGTGTTCCGCGGCGTCCGCGAGGTGCGCATGGGCTGCAAGGCCGTGTGGGATCGCGGCGGTCTCCTGGAGACGCCTTACTGGCGGCTGGAGAGCCGCCCGCACGAGGACAGCTACGCCGCGACGGTGGAGCGTGTGCGCGATCTGGTGCGCGACGCGGTGAGGCGGCAGATGGTGTCCGACGTGCCGGTGTGTTCGTTCCTGTCCGGCGGGCTGGATTCGAGCGTGGTCACGGCGCTGGCCTGCGAGGCTTTGAATGGCAGCGGTCAGACGTTGAGCACGTTCTCCTTCGACTTTGCCGGCAACGACGCGCACTTCGCCTCGAACGCCTTCCAGCCGGAACGCGACAGGCCCTATGTCGACGAGCTCGTTCCCCTGCTTGGCGTCGACCACACCCATCTCTCCTGCGACGAGCGAGACCTCGTCGGCCTGCTGGACGAAGCCGTATACGCGAAGGATCTGCCCGGCATGGCCGACATCGACGCCTCGCTGCTGGCGTTCTGCCGCGTCGTGGCGGCGCGCAACAAGGTGGCGCTGACCGGCGAATGCGCCGATGAGATCTTCGGCGGCTATCCATGGTTCTACCGCCCGGAGCTGATGAACGCCGACGGCTTCCCCTGGGCCGCGGATATGGAGGCGCGCGAACTACTGCTGAGGGACGATCTGATCGGCGAGTTGGATCTTTCCGCGTATTCCCACAGGCGCTATGAAGAAAGCCTCGCCGCCATGCCGCGCCTGCCGGGCGAAACGCCGCTCGCGCGGCGGCAGCGGGAAATTGCCTGGCTGAACCTCAACTGGTTCATGCCCACGCTGCTGACGCGCATGGACCGGACCAGCATGTATTCCGGACTGGAGGCGCGGGTGCCCTTCGCCGACCACCGCATTGTCGAATACCTGTGGAACGTGCCCTTCTGGATGAAGCGGCGGGGCGACTGCGAGAAATCGCTGCTACGCGACGCCATGCAGGGGCTGCTTCCCGATCATATCCTCTGGCGGAAGAAAAGTCCTTATCCCAAGACCTACGACCCGCGGTACGCCGAGCTGCTCAGGGCGCGCCTGAACGGCATGCTGGATGACGCAGCTTCCCCTGTGCGCGCGCTGATCGACCCCGAGAAGGCGCGGCGGTTCATGGAAGGCCCTCTGCAGACGAGCATGCCCTGGTTCGGCCAGCTGATGGCCGCGCCGCAGCTGATCGCGTATTTCATCCAGATCGACACGTGGATGAGGAAATTCAAGCTAACATTATAATTGATAGTGGCAGAGCTTTACTACTCTGCCACTATAAACTACATCAAAAAGTATATTAATATCATGTATGATAATAACATAAAGTTCTTCCATTATGTCTCCCATGGACGTATTTCGACAACTTCATCCTCACTTCAATCATCAAAGA
>JAFZRB010000198.1 GCA_017620115.1 Clostridia bacterium
AATCAACGCCCCCGGAAATCAGCGAAACGCTCAGCAGGTAGAAGTCCCGCATCTCCTCGCCGTTTTCCTCCAGGGCGGATTTCGCGTCGTTGAAGTAGGACTGGAAGCGCAGCGGATCGGTGATCTCCGTTACGGTCAGCCGCGCGTCGGCCGGTATGCCCGATTCGGGCGCATACCGCACAACCACGCAGTAGTTCCGATCCGTCAGCAGCCCGACCTTCACATACTTGCCGTCGCGCAGCATCGTGTGGGTCGCAGTCCCGGCTTCGGGTTCTTCGGTGGGCTCGGCCGTGGGCTCCTCGGTGAGTTCCTCGGGCTCCGCGGTGGGCTCGGCTTCGGTTGCTTCCTCGGTGGACTCGGCCGTAGGCTCCGCTTCGGTCACTTCCGCGGATACCTCGATGGGTTCCGCTTCTGTAACTTCTTCGGGCTCGGCGGTGGGCTCAGCCTCGATGACCGCCGCAGGCTCCTCAGTGGGCTCAGCCTCGATGACCGCCGCAGGCTCCTCGGTGGGCTCAGCCTCGGGTTCCGCCGTGGGCTCCTCGGTGGGCTCAGCCTCGATGACCGCCGCAGGCTCCTCGGTGGGCTCAGCCTCGATGACCGCCGCAGGCTCCTCGGTGGGCTCGGCCTCGGGTTCCGCCGTGGGCTCCTCGGTGGGCTCAGCCTCGGGTTCCGCCGTGGGCTCCTCGGTGGGCTCAGCCTCGGGTTCAGCCGTAGGCTCAGCCTCGGTTGCTTCCTCGGGCTCCTCGGTGGCTTCCGCAACGGCAGCCCCGAGAGGCTCTTCGGTTATTTCATCAACAAGCTCCTCTTCCGCGACGACCACGATGGCTTCCGGGTCGGGGCCGGTGTAGCTGAGCTCGATGGTGACGGTGTGATGGCCGTCGGTGAACGCGACGCTCGCGTCCCTGCCTTCGATCAGGGCGATGTAGTAATCGCCGTTCCGCGCGTCGGTGAAGATGGCGTCGTCCTCGTGCTGCACGCTGGCTTTTTCAAGGAACTGATCAATGCTTATTCCCTTCAGCGCGTCCTTGCGCTCGTTGAGCAGCGCGGAGAGGGAGATAAATTCGTCGACAGCGCCGGTTTCCTGCTCGATGAGGATTTCCTTGCCGGGCTGGGCGTTGAGCCAGCGCTGGTAGGCGGTGCTCAGCAGGCCGAAGCCCTTCACGCGGGAATCGTCCTTCGAGTACATGGTGCGGGCGACAACGCCGCCGTCCACATTGCCCTCGATGCACTTGATGACCGGCTGGCCGCTGTACCAGCTGTATTCCACGAAGATGCCGACATGATCGACGACGCCGTCCAGGTCGTTATCGAAGAACACGAGGTCGCCGGGCAGGGCGTTGACACGGCTCACGGAGAAGTACAGGCCCTGGTTTTTCAGCAGATCGATCCAGTACTCCGCGTTGCCGTTCACCGGGAAGTACGGGCGGTCGACCTTCGCGTAGTCCAGGCAGAACCAGACGAATTCGCCGCACCACTCGCTGTAGGGCATGCTGTTGTACGCGCCGTAGCGGCTCCAGCCCTGCTTCGTTCCGTCGGGCAGAATGATGAAATCGCGGCTGCTCTCGCGGTAGCCGATCTGCGACTCGGCGATGCCAAGAACGTCGTCGGCCCATACGCCGGTGCGAGAATAGCTGCGCCAGATGGTGGATTCCCACTGCGAACGGGATTCGGCGTCGTGCACCGCGCAGGGAATCGAAGCGGAGGTTTCGACCGTCCGGCCGTATACGTCGGTCAGCACGGCGATGAGGGTCAGCGTGGACACATCGCCCGTGTCAGCCGCCACAACGGACACTTTGTCCGTGTATTCCCAGGAATCGTACAGCACGCCGCCGTCCTGCGTCACAACGATGTGCGCGGTGGCGAGCTCGGCGTCGTCGCTGAGGCTCAGACGGAAATCGGCCTGTTCGCCCGCGAACACGGAACGCTGCCCCGCGCTGGCGCTCACGCGCATTTCGGGCGCTACGACGGGTTCCGGTTCGGGCTCGGCAGCCGGTTCAGGCTCAGCCGTGAATTCGGAGACGGGCTCAGCCGCGGGTTCCGGTTCGGGCTCAGCAATGGGTTCCGGTTCGGGCTCGGCCGCGGGTTCCGGGTCAGGCTCGGCAGCCGGTTCCGGTTCGGGCTCGGCCGCGGGTTCCGGTTCGGGCTCGGCAGCCGGTTCCGGTTCGGCCTCAGCCGCGGGTTCCGGTTCGGCCTCAGCCGCGGGTTCCGGTTCGGGCTCGGCGGCCGGTTCCGGGTCAGGCTCAGCCGCGGGTTCCGGTTCGGGCTCGGCAGCCGGTTCCGGGTCAGGCTGGGCGACGGGTTCCGGTTCGGGCTCAGCCGCGGGTTCCGGATCAGGCGCAGCGACAGGTTCCGGTTCAGGCTCGGCAGCCGGTTCCGGTTCGGGCGCAGCGACAGGTTCCGGATCGGGCGCAGCGGCGGGTTCCGGCGCCGGCTGAGGAACGGGATCGGGAACGATCGCCGGCTGTTCGTTCTCCGCGGAAGAATCCATCTCAGAAAGCGCCGTATTCACGGGCAGACCTGCAGTAAGCCACAGCGCCAAGCCCAGTGAAAGCGCCTTCTGCTTCCACGGCCGGGCGGCTCTGCGCCGGCTATTCGCCTTCCTCAAATTCTTCTTCATTGTGGCCTTCCTCTTTCCTGAACGCCCCTGCGGGCGCTCGTGCTTTCATTTAGCAAATCGGTCTGAACGGCAAGCCGTTCTTAGCTCATAAACAAATCATTTCACAATCAAATATACACCGTAGTATATTATATTGGACGATTGCCCGTTTGTCAATAACCCAAACGAAAAAAATTTCCTAATTGTAACATTTCTGTTGCCGCCTAACGCCACTCATCTGTGACGTTTCTGCGCGTCCCCCCGGCAGCGCCTCGCAGACGCGCGTTTTGCCATTTATCCGTTCCCATTATAATAACGCGCGAGCGTTTGGGCTGTGCCGCCTGGGAAACCCGGGAAAAAGACAAGATATTTGACGCGTGTATTATAGCATGACGCCTGGCGAATGTCTAGTGTTTCGCTTCTTATTTTTTCATATTTTTAATGCTGCGCCGGTCAGCGCCACGGCCACGTCGTTCACGTTCGTTCCCGTGGGGCCGGTGACGATCAGGCCGCCCGTTTTTTGCAGCGCGTGGTAGGCGTCGTTCTCGCCGAGAACCGCATCCGCGTTCAGCCCCGCCGCGCGCAGCTCGCCGCAGGTGTCGCCGTCGGCATAGCCGCCGGCGGCGTCCGTGGGGCCGTCCGTTCCGTCGCTGCCCACCGAGAACACCGCGGCCTTCAGCCCCTCGATGCCCGCCGCAGCAGCAAGCGCCAGCTCCTGGTTGCGGCCGCCCTTGCCGCGGCCCGTGAGCTTCACCACCGTTTCGCCGCCCGCGATGTAGGCTGTCGGCCGGGCGTCGTCCGCGTGCGTCCGCGCGATGGAGGCCAGAAAGGAGCCGGCCTCGCGCGCCTGGCAGCACAGCCTGTCGGTCAGCAGAACGGTTTCATAGCCCAGCGCGCGGCATGATCGCTCCGCCGCGGCGCACAGCTCCCGCACGCTGCCGGTGATCTGCGTGCGCACGTTGTCAAGCGACTTGGGCGTTTCCTCATCCAGCAGCGCGCGGGCCGCGTCGGAGAGCCTCAAACCATATTTCGCGGCGACGCACCGGGCGTCCGCCGCTGTCGAGGAATCCGGACAGGCCGGGCCGGAGGCGATCATGTCCAGCGGGTCGCCCAGTATGTCGGACAGCACGACCGCCTCCACCCGCGCCGGCCGGCACAGCTGCGCGAAGCGGCCGCCCTTGACCTGCGAGAGCCTCTTGCGGATGGTGTTGATCTCGACGATATCCGCGCCGCAGGCCAGCAGCTGGCCGGTGATATCCTGCAGCTCCGCAGGCGGCACCAGCGGCTTTTCAAACAGCGCGCTGCCCCCGCCGGACAGCAGGAACAGCACCGTATCCCGCGCCTGCAGCCCGGAAACCAGATTGAGCGCGGCCTGCGTGCCGCGGAAAGAGTTTTCATCCGGCACGGGATGGCCGGCCTCGAAACACTCGCAGCGCGGAATGGGACCGGCGGCGTGGCCGTACTTGGTAATCACCACGCCGCGCCAGATCCGCTCTCCGAGGCTGTCCGCCGCCACTTTGGCCATCTGCCAGGCGGCTTTTCCGGCGGCCACCAGCGCCACCCGGCCGGAAAAACGCATGTCCTGAAGCGCACGGCGCACGGCCGCGTCCGGCTGAACGGCGGCGATCGCTTCGCGCACGATTTGATCCGCATGGGCGCGCAGGGTTTTATTCATCGAGACTCACCTCCGGAATCTTTCGCCGTCCGGTTCGCTTCGCAGGTTCGGCAGAGGCGCGGATACACAAGCTGATTATAGCATCGCGCGCGGCGATTGACAAGACTCCACGATTTGCCGCGCGCCGCATAAACCGCCCTCCGACGCGGCATAATGGAGAAAAACCGATGGAGAAAGAGGGAATCAGCCATGCGACAGATTCGCACGGATCTCGCGATGGAATCGGCCGGCGCGCTGGGCGGCCGCGACCTGCCCGGCGTGCAGATTTCGGAATGGGAAACCGGGGGCGTTACGCTCACCGAAGTTAAGATCGAGACGGAGGAAGGCGCGCGCCTGCTGGGCAAGCCAACGTGCCTGTACGTGACGCTGGGATGCCGGGGCGTTAAGCGGCGCGACACGGAGGCGCGCCGGGCCGTCAGCGCGCTGCTGGGCGAGGAATTGGCGCGGCTCCTGCCGCCGGAGGACGGCGCGCCGGTGCTCGTGGCAGGTCTGGGCAACCGCACGGTGACGCCCGATTCGCTCGGCCCGCTCACCGTGGACCGCACGCTCGTGACGCGGCATCTCTACGCCGAACGTCCGGAGCTGACCTCGAAGGGCATGACGCCGGTGTGCGCCGTGGCGCCTGGCGTACTGGGGGTCACGGGCGTGGAAACCAGCGAGATGCTGCGCGCCATCGCGCAGGCGGTAAAACCCCGCGCCGTGGTGGCCGTCGATTCGCTGGCGGCGCGCGCCGTGAGCCGTGTGGCGGGAACCGTGCAGCTCACCGACACCGGCATCCGCCCCGGCTCCGGCGTAGGCAACCGCCGCGCCGCGCTCACGGCCGAAACGCTGGGCGCGCCGGTGCTGGCGGTGGGCGTGCCGATGGTCATCGACGCGACCACCATCGCCCGCGACGCCTTCGAGATGCTCTCGGGAGACGGCGGCGGCCCGGAGCGGGAAAAGGCGCTCGAGGCCATGACGCAGGAGCTGCTCGCCGGCGCGCTGGGCGAGATGATCGTCACCCCGCGCGAGGTGGACGACCTGGTGAGCGACGCCGCGGCCATGCTGGCCGGAGGCATCAACCGCGCGCTTCATCCCGGCCTGAGCGAACAGGATATCCTTACGATGATGCAGTGACCAGGGCGCATAACGCCTTCGCGGCGGGCATAGGGATAGCGTGGAGGGATTCGCTGCGCGCCTGACGCGGCGGGCAATCCCCCATTGCCATGAGAGGGGTGCAGGCTGTATGGTTCGCATTCGGGTGATTCATGCCTCGAAGCTGCTCGCCGTGTGCGCGGCGATCGCGCTGGCCGTCGCGCTGGCGGCGCTGATATTCCGATCCGCGGGCGGCGCGCGCGCGGCGCAGGGCCCGGAGAAGGCGGCGGTTCAGGCCGCCTTTTCCTTTTTGCGGCCGCCGCCCATGGAATTTGAGCTGTCCGGCGAAAACGAGCACACCGACAGCGCCCTCTGGGTCGCGCCGCCCAGCCTCGGCGCCGACGCGGAGACGCCCCGCGCGGCCCGTCCGCGCGTGCTCATCTACCACACGCACACCCACGAGGCCTACGCGCAGACGCCGGACGATCCCTACGAGGAGACCGAACCCTGGCGCACGGAGGATCAGACGCGCTCCGTGGTGCGCGTGGGCGCGGAGCTGGCGGCTCTGCTCGAGGCGCGCGGGTTCGACGTGGTTCACGACGCCACCGATCACGAGTATCCCCAGCTGAACACCGCCTATGCCCGTTCGCTCGACACGCTGGCGGGCTACGCGGATCAGTCGTTCGACCTGCGCATCGACCTGCACCGCGACGCCTGGGACAGCTCCATGGCCGCGTGTACCGAGATCAACGGACGGCGCGCGGCGCAGCTCATGCTGCTCGTGGGCGACGGCGGCGATTACGCTGTAAAGCCGGACTACGAGGCAAACCTGGCCTTTGCCGCGCGGCTGACCGAACGGCTGAACGCGCTCTCGGAGGGGCTCTGCCGCCCGGTGCTGGTCAAGCACGGGCGCTATAACCAGCACATGGGCACGCCTTCCGTGCTGATCGAGGCGGGCCATAACCTCAACACACTGGAAGAGGCGCTCGCGGCCATGCCCTGCCTCGCCGACGCCCTCGACAGCCTGCTCAGAGCGCCGTAACGCCGCCCTTGCGCCGGGGAGCGCTTCTTGATATAATGAAGCAAAAGAGAAAAGAGGCGACGATTCATGACCCTCGAGGAACAGCTGACCGCATACAGGCCATTCAACGAACAGGAGGCGCGCGACCTGCCGCTGATGCTGGATTTCCTGCGGCATGGCGAGCGCCCGTTCGAGCGCGCCAACGAGACGCGGCACTTCACGGCCTCCGCCTGGGTGACCAACGCCGCCCGCGACCGGGTGCTGATGATCTGGCACAACGTGTACCGCTCCTGGGCGTGGACGGGCGGCCACGCCGACGGCGAGACCGACCTGCTGGCCGTGGCGCGCCGCGAGGCCGAGGAGGAAAGCGGCGTGAAGGGGCTGCGGCCCGTCTCCGAAGCGCCTCTGTCCGTCGAGATCCTCACCGTGGACGGGCACGAGAAGCGCGGGCGGTATGTGCCGGGCCACCTCCATTACAACGTGACCTATCTCTTCGAGGCGGACGCGGCGCAGGCACTGCGCGCCAAGCCGGACGAAAACAGCGGCGCGGGCTGGTTCTCGCCCGAGGAGGCGCTGGAGGCCTGCTCGGAGCCGTGGATGGCTGAACGCATCTACAGGAAGCTGATATATAAGATGAAGTAAAACCGACGCAAAAGCAACCGTCCGGCCCTTTCGCGGGCAAAACACAGCGCCTCCATTGATATCGCGATCAACGGAGGCGCCGCGTTTTTGCCGGTTTATTCGGTTATCCAGTCGACGACCACCTGGCCGCAGCCTTCAAACGCGTCGTTCGCGATGGACGTGACGCTGATGGGAACGCGCACATAGCGCAGGTTCACGCAGTCCGCGAAGGCGCGGGAGCCGATGGACGTGCAGCCGTAGGAGATGTATACCGCTTCGATGGCGCTGTTGCCGCAGAAGGCTTCGGGCTCGATGGTTGTCAGCGAGGCGGGAAGGGTGAGGATGGCGGTGTAGACCGGCTCGGCGAAGTGGAAGGTGGCGGAGGTGAGGCAGCTGTTATTGCTGCCGATTGTGACTTCGTTCCACTGCGCTTCGGTGCCGGTGAAGTACACGTCCGTCAGCCTGGTGCAGCCATAGAAGGCGGAATCCCCAATACTGATTATGCTGTCCGGGATCGTGACAGCCGTCAGTTCGCTGTTATTATAGAAGGCATTATCACCGATCCGTGTCACGTCGTACCAATCGATCTCCGAGGGAATCGTCAGCTCCGTCAACGGGCCCGTATACCCCGTGATGGTGTAGGCGTTCCCGTCCAGGGCATATTTAAGGTCTGTCAACAGCATGTACTGTCCGTATTCTTCATACTCATCGCTTCGATGGACGTGATGCGGAAGCCGTAGTCGGTGACGCTGCCATCCGAGGTGAACTCCAGCGTGAAGGTGGTGCCCGGCAGCACGATCTCCGCGCCGGCAAGGTCAGTACCCGTGTAGCGGGTCTCCTTCCCCGTCGAGTCGGTGATGTACAGGTAATCAAAACCTCTTTCAAACGAGGTGTCGCTTGAGAACATCACCTTCAGCGCCGCAGACGCATTGGGATGGGCATAGAGGTAAAAATCATCCGAGTTGCTGAGGTACGGGTGAAGGGATTCCGGCAGGGTGGCGCACAGGCAATGGAGGGTTGCGTTGGTCAGGCAGTCGTTGTAGTAGGCGCCTATTGTGATTGCGTTCCATTGTGCCTGGGTGCCGGTGAAGAACACGTCCGTCAGGCTGGTGCAGTACCAGAAGGCGATATCGAGAATTCTGGTCACGCTGTCCGGGATCGTGATGGCCGTCATAGCGGTGCAGCTGTCGAAGATATACGTGCCAATTTGGGTCACGCCGTCCGGGATTGTGATGGTCTTCAGGCTGGTGCAGTGAGAGAAGGTGCCGTTGCCGAGGCTGCTCACGCCGGCCGGGATTATGATGCCAGTCAGGCTGCGGCAGCCGCTGAAGGCTTCATGTTCGATGATGGTCACGCTGTCCGGGATCGTGATTCCCGTCAGGAAGCGGCAACTATTGAAGGCAGAATCGCCGATGGTGGTCACGCCATAGGGAATCGTAAATGTCCCTTCATAGGTTTTCGGACAGGCGATGATGGTTGTCATGTCCTTGTTATACAGCACGCCGCCTACGGATGAATAGGCTGGATTGTTCGCATCCGCCATGATGGCCGTCAGGTTGCTGCAGCCGCTGAAGGGCCCAAAGCCAATGCTGGTCACGCTGGCGGGGATCGTGAAGGTCGTCAGGTTGCGGCAATTGAGGAAGGCCTGATAGCCAAAGCTCGTTACGCTGTCCGGAATTGTGATGGTTCTCAGGCCGTTGCAACCATGGAAGGCCCAATTACCTAAACGCGTGACGTCTATTCCATCGATCTCCGAGGGAATCGTCAGCTCCGACAACGGGCCCGTATACCCCGTGATTGTGTAAGTGCCATCGTCCAGCTCATATTCAAGGTCATTTATCAGCGTGTACTGTCCGTATTCTTCCTCACTCATCGCTTCGATGGACGTGATGCGGAAGCCGTAGTCGGTGACACTGGCATCCGAGGTGAGCTCCAGCGTGAAGCTGCTGCCCGGAAGCACGATCTCTTCGCCGGCAAGCTCATCGTCCGTGTAAATGGTCTCATTCCCTGTCGAGTCGATGATATGCAGGAAATCATAATTTTTTTCAAACGAGGTGTCGCTTGAGAACGTCACCTTCAGCGCCGCAGCCGCTTCGGGATGGGAATAGTAGTAAAAATCATCCGAGTTGCTGAGATACGGGTGAAGGGATTCCGGCAGGGTGGTGCACAGGCAATGGAGGGTTGCGTTGGTCAGGCACTCGTTGTCGCTGCCAATGGCGATGGCGTTCCACTGCGCCTGGGTGCCGGTGAAGTACACGTTCTCCAGGCTGGTGCAGTTAAGGAAAGCGGAATAGACAACGCTGGTCACTCTGGCAGGGATCGTGACGGCCTTCAGAGCGGTACAATTGCTGAAGATATGCGTGCCAATGCTGGTCACGCCGTCCGGGATTGCGATGGCCGTCAGGCTGGTGCAACTAGAGAAGGTGCCGCTGCCCATGCTGGTCACGCCGTCCGGGATCACGATGCTGGTCAGGCTGCTGCAGCCGCAGAAGGCTTGATCTCTGATGATGGTCACGCTGTCCGGGATCGTGATGCACGTCAGGTTTTCGCAGCCATAGAAGGCCTCATAGTTGATGGTGGTCACGCCATCGGGAATCGCATATGTCCCTGCAAAGCCTTGCGGACAGGCGACAATGCGTGTCATGTCCTTGGTAAACATCACGCCGCCCGAGGATGTATAGTTTGGATTGTCCGCATCCACCAGGATACCCGCCAGGCTGCTGCAGCCATATAAGAACTTGTCGCCAATGGTGGTCATGCTGGCGGGAAATTCGATGGATGTCAGGCTGCTGCAGCCGTAGAAGGCAGAAGCGCCGAAGCGGGTCACGCCATCCGGGATCGTGATGGTTCTCAGCTCGCTGCAGCCATTAAAGGCAGAATCGCCGAAGCTGGTCACGCCATCCGGGATCGTGATGGTTCTCAGCTCGCTGCAGCCGTAGAAGGCATAATTGCCAATGTTGGTCACTCCATTCTCGATGACCACGCGCTCAATCGTGAGATCCTGAAATGGTGAATCC
>JAFZRB010000199.1 GCA_017620115.1 Clostridia bacterium
CCTGCGATCCATGTGCGAGCGGCTCAGAAACCGCCTGCCCTGCGGGGCTGAGGTCGTCGACATCCGGGAGTTCCCCTTCGCGGGCGGCTGCCTGGGGTGTTTCCACTGCGCGGCGGACGGAAAATGCGTTTACAAAGACGGCTTCGACAGCTATCTGCGCGAGCACATACAGAGCGCGGACGGCCTGGTGTATGCCTATACGATCAGGGATCACAGCATGGGTTATCGCTTCAAGCTGTTCGACGACCGGCAATTCTGCAACGGACACCGCACGGTGACGATGGGGAAACCCGTGGGCTACCTTGTGGACGGCGCGCTCGATCAGGAGCCGAACCTCCGCCTGCTGATGGAGGCCCGCGCGCAGGTCGGCGGCAACACCCTGGCGGGCATCGCTTGCAACCAGCGCGATCCGGACGGCGAAATCGACTGTCTGGCGGCGACGCTGTGCTATGTCGTCGCCGAGCGGTATCAGCCGCCGAAAAACTTCTACGGCGTGGGCGGGCTGAAGATCTTCCGCGATCTCATCTGGCAGATGCAGGGCCTCATGCGTGCGGATCACAAATTCTATAAAAAGCACGGTTTCTATGATTTCCCGCAGAAGAAGCGCGGAACCATGCTGGCCATGTACCTGGTGGGCGGCATGATGAACAATCCAACGCTGCGCAAAAAGCTGGGCAGGCAGATTTCCGAAGGCATGATCAGGCCGTATAAAAAGGCGCTTGAGGAGCACAAAGGATAACCGTCCGACACGGATGAGGTTTTCACGCGACTGCACGGATGAGGTTTTCACGCGGCTGAGCGCACTTGACAGGAAAGCGGTTTCCTGTTATCCTTTATCTGTCCAATTATTTACATTCCGCGACGCGGCGGCGGTCGCTGCATGAGCGTTTGAACGCGGCCGCCGCATGAGAGAGGCTGCGACTGTCGATGGCACGAAAAAGCATCAACCTGACGGATGAACACATTTCCCCGATCAAGGTCATACTCTGGCTGGCCTGGCCTCTGTTCCTGGAGCAGATTCTGTCCACATTCGTCAGCTTTGTGGATACCGCCATGGTCGGCGCGCTGGGCGTCAACGCCACGGCGTCGGTGTCGATCAGCAATTCCTTTGTGTTTTTGCTGAACGGCATCGTCATGGCCCTGGGCACCGGCCTGACGGCTTACGTGGCCCGCAGCGTAGGCGCGCGGGACTATGAGGCGGCCAAATCGTATATCCGCCACGCCATCATACTGCTCCTGCTGGTGGGGCTTCCGATCGTGCTCCTCACCATCGTGCTGCACAGGAAGATCCCCGCCTGGATGGGCGCGGATCCGGAGATCCTGGACGACGCTTCCCGGTATCTGCTGATCACCTCCATCGGGCGCATCTTCATCATGGCCATCATGGTGCTGGGCTCGGTGTTCCGCGGCCGGGGCGACACCAAAACGCCCCTGAGGATCAACATCTTCGTCAACATCATCAATGTGGTGGGCAACTACCTGCTGATCAACAAACCCCACACGCTGCAGCTGGGCTCACTGGCCATTCCCGTGCCTGGTGCGGGCTGGGGCGTCGCCGGCGCGGCGGTCTCCACCGCCTTCAGCTGGTTCGTGGGCGGTACGGCCCTGGCGGTGATGCTGTTCGTCAAGGACGATCCCGCCCGAATCTCCATCCACGATTCCTTCCGCATCGACGGGGCGCTCATCCGCCGCGTGGTGGATCTGTCCATTCCGGCCATGCTGGAGCGCTTCTGCATGTCGTCCTCGGGCATCGTGGTGACCCGCTGCATCGCCTCGCTGGGCACGGTCGTCCTGGCCGCCAATTCGGTTTACATCACAGCGGAGTCCATTTCCTTCATGCCGGCGTTCGCCTTCGCCACGGCGGTGACCACCCTGGTGGGCCAGTCCCTGGGCGCGAAGAAGGCGGATCTGGCCGTGAGATATGTCAAATGGACCAACGCCCTGGGCGCGGTCTGCATGCTGTTCGCAGGCATTATGCTGTATGTGTTCGCCGAGCCGCTGGTGCGGATCATCACGCCAGACGAGGAAGCCGTCGCCCTGGCGAAGCAATGTCTGCGGATCGTGGCGTTCGTCCAGCCGATCCAGACCGTCGCCTGGATCTACGCCGGCGCGCTGCGCGGCGCGGGCGACACCAAATGGCCCTTTTACATCACCGCCGTGTGCAACTGGGGCATCCGCACCCTGGGCGCGTGGCTGTGCATCCGGGCATTCGGCATGGGCCTTCCCCAGGCCGTCATTTGCATGTGCGCGGACAATTTCGTGCGCATGATCTGGATGGGCGCGCACTTCCACAGGGGCGCCTGGAAACACGCGCTGGACAAAAAGGCATAGTTCAATTGTCCGTTTTCCATAAGGAGAAAGGAGCGTATGAAGCATGGTCGGCGATAAACTTGACAGGAGCAGGCTGTTGATCGGAACATACTGTCTCCAACCCTATGCCCGGAGCGAAGCGCATATCCGGGCGCTGGCCGACGCGGGCGTCGACTACCTCTGCGCCACGCCCGCCGATGGGAAGCTGCTCGATCTGTGCGACAAATACGGCATCGGCGTGTTCGCCACGGGGATCCTGC
>JAFZRB010000200.1 GCA_017620115.1 Clostridia bacterium
GCAATGGCAGGCAGTCGGTCTCGAGCGCCTCGCCTTTCGGCAGTGGGTGCGTTACGCCCATGACCTCGACCGCCGCGCCGTCCTCCGCGCGGCAGCGCAGCAGCAGGCTGTTTGCCGTGATTCCGGCAAAGCGGTAAGAGAGGCGCACGCCGTCCTTCACGCGCACGGCGCACCCCTTCACGGCGCCGGGCTCGGGTTCCTCGCCCAGAAAGAAGCCGTCGTGCGCGATGCCCCCAATGCCCTCCTGCGCGGCGTATTTGCCCGCCGCGATCCAGCGGACGCCCGCGGGCAGCGTCACCTCCGCGCCGGGATACGGCACGCGCCAGAAGCTGGGCACGCGGACCGAAAAGCAGAAATCCGCCTGCAGCGACTGAGGCCTGCTGGTTTTGTTCACGAAGGTGCAGCGCAGCGCCGCCTCCGCGCCCTGCTGGGCGAAGTCCGCCTCGCAGTAGATTTTTCCGGGCGGCAGCAGCTCATAGCGGTATACGAATCGCTGAAGATCCGGCCTGGCCCGCCAGAGCCGGGCGCCCCCGTCCGCGATGGAGCGTGTGTCCATCACGCTGCGCCGATAGAAACCGGGCAGCAGGTCGATGTCCAGCCGAAGCCCCCGCGCGGGGGAAGCGATGTGGGAAAATCCCACGTATTGTTTGTTATACGGCCCGTATTGGGGCAGACTGATGTCATGAGACCAATCCTTCATGGCGCACCGCTCCTTCAAAACGGTTCAGTTCAGCGGCACAGCACGGCCTGCACCCTGCGCGCGCCAAGCGGCAGCGAGATTTCCGGGCCGGCTGTGGGCAGCGCGTCCGGAAGAGACTGGCCAAGGCCGTCCGCGAGCGTGACCGTGGTATAAGGCGCTGGCAGCGTCACACGGCACACGCGCTCGTCTTCAAACGGATTGTAAAGCCGCAGGAGCAGCCCGTCCTCCGTCTCCCGTGCGCAGGACAGATACGCGCCGCTGACTTGCGGCAGCGCGCTGTCATCGGGCAGTGGGCAGCGAATCAGGGGCGTGTTCATGGACAGCGCGGCGCGCCACACGCGCTCGTCGTCACTCGCGGGATGCGGGCACAGCGCATAATCGAAGGCGAACTCGCGGCCCAGGTTGTAGGAGAGATCGCTGTCGCACTTGTATTCCATGGCGGCGGAACGGAACAGCGTCAGCAGCATCACGCCCTCCTCCACGTTGCCGGCGGGCGTGCCGCGGTTAAGAACGGCCAGGCCGGCCTTCCCGTCGCGGGCGTCCATGAACATCTGCGTCGCCTGTTCGCCCTCCAGGCCGGACATGCCGTAGGGGATCTGGCGGCGCGCCTCGGGCAGATTCGCCACGGGGAAGGCCGCCCTCAGGCGCAGCGACTTGCTCTCGCAGACAAACTCCGTATGATAGGCGATGTCCGGCGCGAACTTCGACAGCGTGACAGTGGTGGTGAAGGCCACCCGCGTGATCCAGAAACGCAGCTCGCCGCTCTGCCGGACGACGACGCGGTCTTCGTCCGCTTCGATCACCTGCGCTTCCTGAATCTGCGGCAGGAAGGTGCCGCCGTCTTCCTGGAACAGCGGATCGGGACGGTTGTGGGTATAAGGCTGGTCTTCGCGGGTCATGCGCGGGGAGGAGATCGCCCACCAGCTGTCGCCGTTGTCCATCTGCATGGTCAGCGCGCCGAAGGGTACGGGACGTCCGGCGGCGTCGGCCGAGGCGGCCAGCTGCCGGCCCGTTTCTTTTTCCGTCAGCGAGACGATATAGCCCTCTTCGTTCACGCGGGCGGCATACCACTCGTTCTCAAAGGACAGCGGCAGCGACGGCGCGGGTCGGGGAGCTGGCCGCGCCGCGGCGCTTACGGGCGCGAAGCCCAGCGCCGGCAGATCGAGGAGCCCCGCTTCTGTGCGCACGCGGCGCGGGAAGGGCAGCGCGTTGAAGAAGGCGTCCTCGCCAGCGCCGCCGGCGAGGCTGCGGCGAACCTCCGTCAGCAGATGCCCCAGCGCCCGGAAATCCGCCTCGACGTCCCGGATAGCCCTGTTGCAGATGGTGCCGCAGATGATGTCGTGGAACTGGTTTTTCAGGTGCAGCTTCCAGGCCAGAGAGAAATCCTTTTTCGCCCGCAGCGCCGCGCTGAGGGCCTCCAGCGCGTAGAGTTCGCCGGAAAAAGAGCGATCCTTCTGCTTTATCCATATGTTCGTGGCGAAGGTGCCCTGCATGGAGCTGACGAATTCGCCGTCGAAAACCGGCGCTCGATCCCAGTCCACGGCGTCCAGCGCCTCAGCCGGCGAGGCGAAGACCAGCTCGGGCAGCCGGCCCCGCGCGTTCAGCCCGCGCACGATCTTCGGCGCGAGGCGTGAGGGGAAGCGCATATCTCCGCCCACGGGCAGGTATTGCGGATCGTCGCCGCAGGCCTCGCGGTTCTTTTCCATCAGCCGCGCGATGCCCTCCTCGCCTTCGGCCCACTCCAGCTCGTCCGCATTTTCCTGTTCGCCAGCGGCGGGGAAACCGATGCCGTCGTAATGGGTGCTCATCCAGTGGCCGCGCAGGATGCTGCCGTCCGCGCCGCGCCAGATGAAGTTCTGCCGGGCGGCATCGCGGCGCATGCAGCGGCTGAAGGCGTAGTATTCATAGCCGCACTGGGAGAAGATCTGCGGGATCTGGGCGTGATGGCCCCAGCAGTCCGCGATCATGCACACCCGGGCCCTGACGCCCAGCGTTTCGCGCAGGATGCGATTGCCCACGGCGGCGTGCATGTACAGGCTTTCCCCGTCCGGCAAATTCATGTCCGGCACGGCGTACAGGCCGGGTTCTACCCGCAGCCTTCCCTCCTGCGCCAAGGCGCGCATGAGGCTCCGCTTCTCCGGCCGGGCGTCCCAGTAAGCCTCCAGGAGCCAGGTTTGCTCCAGAAAATAGCGGTATTCAGGATTCTCTTCGAGGATCCTCAGCGCCTCGTCCAGAATCTCCAGGCAGCGTGCGGTGTATTCTTTTTCAGGGCGAAGGTAGGCGATGTCGTGGTGAAAAGTGGGAACCAGATAGGCCTTTGTCATAAACACACATCCTCCGGCAGGCGCGGGGCCCGCGATTGAATTGTTCATGACTGTAAGTATTCGCCGCCGCTGTGCGTTTTCCTGCCTCGTCCGGCCGGAAAACGTGAGGCCGCGCGGCTGGATATCGAACGAATCGCCAACGTCCGCAGAGATAACAGAAACGCCCCCGCCCGGGCCGCTTCAGTCCGGTCAAAGGGCGTTTTGGAGATTGTTCATTCGGCTTCTGTTTTCCCGTTCCACAGGGCGAATACATACACCGGATTCTGCGCCGTCATCAGCCGGTAGCGCCCCAGCTGGCGGGGTTTGCTGACTGTGATCTCGGCGATGTCAGCGTGCTCGAATTCCCTGGCCAGCTCTGAGAGCTCCGCCATGCTCTCCAGGGTCACCGCGTTGGCCACGATGCGGATCTGCGGATTCTTCCGGAGCAGGCAGGCGACGATGTCCCTCATGCTGCCAGAGCTGCCACCGATAAACGCGTGGGTGGGCGCAGGCAGCGCCTGCAGCGCGTCGGGCGCCCTGCCCTCGATGACCGTCACATTGCCCAGATGGAATTTCGCCGCGTTTTGCCGCGTGAGGGCCGCGGCCTGGGGCTTCATCTCCACGGCGTAAACCCATCCGGCCAGCAGCGCGGCCTCCACGGTGACGGAGCCGCTGCCCGAGCCCACGTCGTAGACCACGGCGTCCCGCGTCAGGGCCAGCTTGGAGACGGATACCGCGCGCACTTCGGACTTGGTCATGGGCGTTTCATCCCGATCGAACGCCTCGTCCGGCAGACCGACGCGCAGCGGCGTTTTGCCGCCGGCCGGGTTCTCCACGAGGATGACGCTGAGGCTGTCATACGCGCCTGCCGCCAGTTCCTCCGCTGTGCCGCGGGTGATTCTCTCGTTGGGATAGCCCAGCCTTTCGCCGACGGCGGCGCGAAGGCCGCCCAAGCCGGCTTCCGCCAGCCGCGCCAGGGCCTTTTTCGCGCCGCCTTCGCCACCCACCAGCGCGAACACCGCCGGATTCTCCCGCACGGCGCGCGCCAGATCGGCCTCCCGCCCGTGGAGGCTGATGGGATAGACATCCTCCCAGGGCCGCCCGAGCCGCGCGCACAGGTATTGCAGGGAGCTGACGCCGGGCAGCACCGTGACTTCCATATCGCGAAGCTCCTCCAGCAGACCCTTCGCGCCGCTGTAGAAGCCGGTGTCTCCGGAGAGCAGAACCACAAAGCGGCGGCTCGCATCGTCTTCCCGGATGATGCGGCCGATGTCCGCGGGCAGAAAAGCGGCGTGGACGCGCTTGCCGGCGCAGTCCACCGCGTCCAGCATGCGCTTTGCGCCGATGAGGCAGTCGGCCTCCCGCAGCGCGCGCTCCAATCCCAGCGTGCGCGTCCCGGTATCGCCCATGCCGATGCCGGCCAGCGTCACCTTTTTCGGCGCCGGGGCCAGCTGAAAGCGCGCCTCCAGCGAAGCGGCCACGTCGTTCAGAGCGTCCCCTTCCCGCTGGGGCGGCCGCCCGATGATCACAGCCTGCGCGCCGGCCTTCGCCGCCGCGCGGATCTTGGCTTCATAGCCGCCCGCGCTGCCGGTATCCTTGGTAACCATGAATCTGGCGTTCACGGCGCGCAGCATGGCGACGTTCATGTCTTCGTCGAAAGGGCCCTGCATGGCGATGACGTGATCCGGAGCGAGGCCGCAGTCCTGGCAAATCTGCAGCGACGCCATGGCCGGGAGCACCCGCGCGTAAAGCCGGCCTCTCAGCGCCTCGTCCGCGCAGTAGACGGGCAGGTCCTTGCTGCCCGTGGTGAGAAGCACCGCGCCTTCCGTGTCTCGCAGGTACCGAACGCAGGCCGCCGCGTCCTCCACGAACGCGCCGTCCGCCCCGGCCGCGCTGCTGGAGCGCGCCAGCCGCATATATCCGATACCCGCCGCCCGGCAGGCCGAGGCGATGTTCTCCGTCGCCTGTCCGGCATAGGGATGAGTGGCGTCGACCACCACATCGAAACGCTCCTCGCGGAACAGCGCTTCCATCTGCGCCTCATCCAGGCGTCCGGCCAGCACGCGCACGCCCTCGCGCTCGCCCAGCAGTTCCCCGCCGTAAGCCGTGGCCACGCACGCCGTAATCCGCGCGCCGCGTCCGCTCAGCCGTTCGATCAGCTGCCGTCCTTCGCTGGTTCCGGCGAAAATGCAGATATTACACATTTTTGTATCCTCTCGGCGTCACCATTTTTCCGTCGACAACCCTGGTCTGCGAATTGCCCACGAACACGGTGGTGAACATGTCGGCGGGGTAATCCGCCAGCTCGCGGAGCGTCATGATATCCGTCGTTTCACCCTCGCGGCCGATGTTCTTCACCGCGCCGCATACCCTATCCGGGCCGATATGGCGCAGCAGGATCCCGCAGGCGCGCCGCAAATAGTCCGCGCGCCGATGGCTGGCGGGGTTGTAGATGGCCAGACACAGGTCGGCCTGCGCCGCGAGCTCCAGCCGCGATTCGATCTTCTCCCAGGGCGTGAGCAGGTCCGACAGGCTGATCACGGCGAAGTCGTGCCCAAGCGGCGCGCCGAGCGCCGCCGCGCCGCTCAGCGCCGCGGTGACGCCGGGAACGACTTCCACGGCTACGTCCATGCCCTCCGCCATTTCCAGGATGAGCCCCGCCATGCCGTACACGCCGGCGTCTCCGCTGGAGATCATGGCGGTGGTTCTTCCCGCGCTCGCGCTCGCGAGAGCCAGCCGGCAGCGCTCTGCCTCCTGGCGCATGGGGGTGACCAGATACTCCTTGTCCGGATACAGGGGCTTTACGAGATCCACGTACACGCCGTAACCTGCGATCACCTCGCACGCTTCCAGCGCCCTGGCGGCGCGCAGCGTCATGCCCTGCGGATCGCCGGGGCCGATGCCCACCACATACAGCTTATTCAAACGAAACGCTCCATTTCTGCCGGGCGGCGGCCACAGTCACGCCGTCCAGGCTGGTCTTTTTCACGATCAGGCGCGCGCCTTCACCCGCGGCGCGCATGGCGGCGCGCTCACAGACGTTGTCCACGCCGGTGACCTGCGCCACGAAGGCCGAGGGGGTGAACTCCCCGGGCAGGGCCTTCAGTTCCTCCGCCGTATAGAAGGAAACAGGCCAGCCCTTGTGTTCACAGAAAGCCAGCAGCCCCGCCTCGTCCTTTTTCAGGTCGATGGAGGCGGCGCAGCGGATGGCGGCGGGGTCCACGCCCGCCGCGGCCAGGGCCCCCTCCACCGCGGCGCGGATGGTCTCCTCCTCCGTGCCCCGGCGGCAGCCGAGACCCAGATGGAGGACTCTGGGGAC
>JAFZRB010000201.1 GCA_017620115.1 Clostridia bacterium
GGTGCCCGATTCCGGCGAAATCGACATCATGGGCCGCGTGCCCTGGAAGGAGCGCACGGCCCACGTGTCCCAGATCGGGGTGGTGTTCGGGCAGCGCAGCCAGCTCTGGTGGGACACGCCGGTGAACGACTCCTTTGAGCTGCTGCGGGACATCTACCGCGTGCCCCAGGCCGCCTACAGACGCCGGCTGGACGACCTTGCGTCCCTGCTGGACGCCGGGAGCCTGCTGAACACGCCCGTGCGCCAACTGAGCCTGGGCCAGCGCATGAAGTGTGAGCTGATCGGCGCGCTGCTGCACGGCCCGCGCATCCTGTTCCTGGACGAGCCCACCATCGGGCTGGACGCCGTGACCAAGCTGGCCCTGCGCGCGTTTCTGGCCGATCTGAACCGCCGCAAGGGCGTGACCATGCTGCTCACCACGCACGACATGGACGACATCGAGGCGCTGTGCTCCCGCGTGATGGTGATCGGGAAGGGACAATTGCTGTTCGACGGCAGCATGGACGAACTGCGCGAGCGCTACGCGCCGCAGCGGGTGATCCGCGCGCGGCTGGCGCATCCCTGCGAGGCGCTGTCCCTCGACGGCGCGGAATCGGTGAAGCTGGACGGGCTGGACGCCGAAATCACATTCCTGCCCGCGAAGACGCCAGCGGAGGTCATGATCGCGCGGCTGGCCGCGGCCTGCCCGCTGGCCGACCTCACCGTGGAAGCGCCCAGCGCGGAAAAGCTGGTGGCCGGCATGTATGAGGAGATGGCGCTATGAAGGCATATTACGCGATATTCCGCCAGCAGCTCCTCGGCGGCCTCCAGTACCGCGCGGGATTCTGGGGCAGTACAGTCACGCACGTGGTGTGGGTGTACGTGCGCGTGGTCATACTCTCGTTGTTCTATCGCTATGGAGGCGGCGAGGCCGGCGTGACGCTCACTGAGGCCGCCGCCATGATCTGGCTGCAGGAGATGGCGCTGAACCTCATGCCGGGCTTCGGCACGGATTTCACCGTGTGGAACAAGATCCGCAAGGGCGAGGTGGGCTACGACCTGGTTCGCCCGCTGGACGTGTACAACCACTGGTACGCCAGCGCGGCCTCTGTAAAGCTGTCGGGGTTCCTTCTGTCCATCGCGCCGGTGACGCTCGCCGCGCTGCTGGCGCCAGGCGACATAAAGCTGCGCCTGGCGGCCTCGCCTCTCTCGCTGCTGGCGGGGCTGCTCACGCTGGGCACGGGGCTGGCCGTGTCCTGCGCCGTCATCTGCCTGGGCTACGCCGCCCAGATGGACGCGAACGTGGGCGAAGCGCCAGCCAGCGTGCTGATGGTCGTCGCGCAGATCCTGGCGGGGTCTCTTCTGCCCCTACAGCTCTGGCCGGACTTCATGCAGGGTTTCCTGCGCTTCCAGCCCTTCGCCTCCATGATGGACCTGCCGCTGCGCTTCATGGCGGGCACGGCGGGCCTTTCGGAGCTTCCCGGCGTGCTGCTGACGCAGGCGGTCTGGGGCGTGGTCATCTGGCGGCTGGGGCGCGCGTGGATCGGCCGCAACCTCAAACGGATGATCGTGCAGGGAGGGTGACAGCTATGAGCGAAACCTTCCGGCAAACCACGTTCGGGCTGTGGACGCGCTACATCCGCATCCTGGCGCTCTCCCAACTGCAATACAAGGGCTGGATCCTGGGCCTTCTGCCCAACCTCGTTTACACCGTGACCGACCCATTGGACGCGCTGCTCATGTTCGACCGCTTCGGCTCGCTGGGCGAGTGGACGGCCTCGCGCATTCTGCTGGTGTACGGGCTGGCGCTGTTCTGCTTCGGGCTTTCGGAGGTGGTCGCGCGCGGCATCGACTATTTCCCCCAGCTGGTGCGCAGCGGCGAGTTCGACCGGCTGCTGCTGCGGCCCCGGCCCCTGCTCATGCAGACGGCGGCCATGCGGTTCCACCTGAGCCGGTTCAACCGCGTGGTGGCGGGCGGGCTGCTGGCGCTGGTGTGCCTGCGCTATCAGGGCGCGCAGGCCACGCTTCCCAACGTCGCCATGCTGGTTCTGGCCGTGATCGGCGGCACGCTGGCCTACGCGGGCGTGATGCTCGTCGCCGCGGCCGCGGCGTTTTTCACCATAGGCCAGAGCGAGCTCATCAACCTGTTTACCAACGGCAGCTACCAGGTGGCGAAGGCCCCGCCCGGCCTGCTGCCGAACTGGCTCAGGCGGGTCTTCACCTTCCTCATGCCCATGTTCCTGTTCACTTACTATCCCGCCGCCGCGGTGTGCGGCTGGGGCGGCGAAGCCTGGCTGGGCTGGCTGGCGCTGCCGGTATGCGCGCTGTTCTTCGGCGCGGCGGCGGCCCTCTGGCGATTCGGCGTGCGGCATTACAGGAGCACGGGATCATAAAGAAACTCCCGTTCCCGCGGCGAGCGGGGACGGGGGTTCCTTTATGCGGAATGGATCGGATGAAATTCAGTATTATATCGTCTGGTGGATCCATTTCCCGCTGGCGAAGCGGATGATGCCCATGACCATGCGGAAGGCGAGGCTGATGCAGTTCGCCATAAACACGCCGAAGACGCCCATGTTCAGGCGGTAGGCCAGCAGCCACGTGAGCGGCAGCCGGATGAACCATACGCCGACCATGGACGCCGCCATGACGTATTTCGCGTCGCCGCCGGCGCGCAGCGTGCCGTCCATGCTGTTGATCGACATGCCCGGCACGCTCAGGAATATCGACAGCCACAGGATGGGCTGCGACATATCGATCACAGCCTTGTCCGTCGAATACAGGCCCGCCATCGTGCGGCCGAACATGGCCATGATGATGCCGAGCAGCGTCACGCTCACCGCGCCCGCCAGCCATATGCGCCACGCGACCTGCCTGGCCTCGGCGGGCCGGCCCTCGCCCAGCCGCATGCCCACCATGGCCTGCGCTGTGGCCATGCAGATGCCGTTCGGTATCCACATGAGGTTGTTCAGCGAGCTGCACACCTGATAGGTCGTGGCGCTCAGCGTGCCCAGCCCCACCGCCATCGAATTGGCGATGAGATAGCCGCTCTGCACGGAAATCTGCTCCAGGGTGATCGGCGCGCCGATGCGGAAAATGTGCCGCCAGGCCGCCAGGCGCGGCCGGAAGATGTTGCGGGGCAGGATGACGAGCCGGCCGTGATAGCGCAGCACGATCACCGCGCCGGCCACCGCGCCGGCTAAGCGCGCGAGCGCATACGCCAGGCCCGCGCCCAGTATGCCCAGCGCGCAGGGCACGATGAACAGCCACGCCAGTACGACCATCAGCACGTTCATGCCCGCGCCCAGGTACATGGCCGCCCGCGAATTGCCGGCGGCCCGCAGCGCGCCGCTCAGCAGCGTGTGCAGCATCAGGAACGGAAACGAGACCGCGCTGATCCGGAAGTAAATCACCGCCTCGTCCATGAGCAGATCCTCGGCGACGGGCATCAGCAGGCGCATGATCGGCCGCGCCGCCGCCAGGAACAGCAGCGCCGCCGCGACGCTGACCAAAAGCAGCAGGCCGGCGGCCTGTTCGAGCATGCCCGAGGCCTCCCGCTCCTTGCGCGCGCCAACCAGCCGGGAGATAAGCACCGCCGTGCCCGTGTTGATCATGGAGAAAGCCGCGGTGGTGAAGGTAATCATGTTGTTGCCCGTGCCGCTCGCCGCCAGTGAGACGCCGCCGATGCGCCCGATCAGCATGGCGGCGACCTGCACGGTCGCCATCGTCAGTATATTCTCAGCCATCACCGGCAGCGCAAAGCGCACGGTCGGACTCAGCTTTCCGTATTTCAAAAGAGGCACCTTCCCCCGTTTCTTTTCACCTTTTCATTATAGCATAAGCGGCGCGTTTTCACTTCAATATAAAAATTTTTTATGGCGATCATTAAGAATCTAATATGGAATTATGGAACCCGCCCCGCGCGTTCCGGGCGGCCGCGCCATGCGTTCCGCCATAAATGACGTTTCTCTATCCATAACAACCGGCGGCCGCGCGAAAATGGGCCTGCGCCGGTCATTTTTTACCCCGCGGGAACGTCCGACGCCTTTGAAAGGCGCACAGCCGCGCTTTATTTCAGCCATCCGCTCCACAGCGCGCCCGCGCCTTCCGTCCGGCCGTCGGCCCAAGCCAGGAAGATAAAGGTTTTTTATCAGCATCAAATATAATATAATTTGACTTTATCGAACACTGTGCATACAATACGTTGATATTAGGTAATGTTTTTGTTGCGGCAGCGCTTTTCGGCCTCTGCCGCTGAACGCCATATGCAAAGAAGGTTATCATTATGCGGGATCACGCGGCGGAAACGCATATATTTGAACACAGCTCTATCCTGACGGCCGTTCTGAAGCTTGCGATTCCCACGGTCATCAGCCAGATCATACTCGTCGTCTATAATATGGCTGACACCTACTTCATCAGCCTGACGGACAACACGCCCATGATCACCGCCGTGACCGTGTGCATGCCGGCGTTCATGTTTCTTTCGGCCATTTCGAACCTGTTCGGCGTGGGCGGCGCGAGCGTCATCGCGCGCGCGCTCGGCTCCAGGGATATACGGAAGGCCCGCCGCGCCGCGTCGTTCGCCTTCTGGGGCTGCGTCGCCCTCACGCTCGTCTATTCGCTGGGCGCGTGGGCGCTGATGGACGGCTTCGTGGACACGCTGGGCGGCAGCATCCCGCAGGTGCACGAAAACGCGCGCAGCTACCTGATGGTGACGGTGGTCATCGGCGGCGTGGCGACCTCGCTCAACGCGCTGCTGGGGCACCTGGTGCGCTCAGAGGGCCGGTCGATGCACGCGGGCTTCGGCATCGCGCTGGGCGGCGTGCTGAACATCGTGCTCGATCCGCTGTTCATGTTCGTCATTCTCGAACCCGGTAACGAGGTGCTGGGCGCGGGCATCGCGACCTCGCTCTCCAACCTGATCGCCACCTGCTATTTCCTCACGCTGATCTTCCGGCACCGGCAGAAGTCGGTGCTGTCGCTCAGGCCCACCTCGAAGGGGCTGCGCGAGGGCATCCCGCGCGACGTGCTCACCACGGGCCTGCCGGCCTGCCTGATGACGCTGTGCGAAAACATCTCCTACGCGGTGCTGGACAACCTGATGGCCGCCACGCGCATCCTCGCCTGCCAGGCGGGCATCGGCGTGGCGAAGAAAGTCAACATGCTGGCGCACTGCATGGTGCGCGGCATGGCGCAGGGCGTGCTGCCGCTGATCGGCTACAACTACTCCGCCGGCGACCACAGGCGCATGAAATCGGCGATTATCATGTCCACGTCGATTTCCGTTGGCCTGGCGGCGCTGTGGATGGCGGCCAGCCTGGTCTTCAGCCGCGAGCTGGTTGGCATCTTCCTGGAGCACGATCCGGAGGCGCTGGATTACGGCGCGCGTTTCCTGCGCATCCTGTGCGTCGGCGGTCCGTTCTCGGCGTGCGCCTACGCGTTCATTTCCTTCTTCCAGGCGACCGGCGAGAGCGTCAAGTCGTTCGTGCTGGCCATTCTGCGCAAGGGCGTGCTTGACATCCCGCTGATGTTCCTCCTGCTGCGCCTCATTCCCATCTACGGCATCGTGTGGGCCACGCCCATCGCGGATACCGCCTGCTGCGTCGCGGCGGTGCTGCTGTTCACGCGCTTCGTCGCCCGCCTGCCCCATGCCGCGCCGGCGGCGTCCACGCGCGCGGTCTGACCGGGCAGCCGGTATCCATATACGGCAAAACCTCGTTTGAGGTTCAAAGCGCATTGAAACATCCGCTTCAAGCCTCAAACGAGGTCTTTTCCATTCTGCAGTCTTCTGCATCTGCGCCCGGCGGGCCGGGCTGATATTACGCTTCCGCCTTCGCCAGACGCTTGGCCATGCGGCTCTTTTTGCGGTTGGCGGCGTTCTTGGAAATAACGCCCTTAGCGGCAGCCTTATCAATCGCGCTGGCGGTTGCGGAGAGCAGGGCGGCGTCGGCGGAGCCGGCCTCCACGGCGGTCTCGTACTTCTTCACATTCGTCTTCATGGCGGATCTGATCATACGATTGCGCAGGTTCTTCTTCTCGGTCACCTTAACGCGCTTAATGGCAGATTTAATATTCGGCAAGTTTATTCACCTCCAAGCCTTACAATCAACACGAGCTATTTTACCACGTTTTCGGGCTGATTGCAATAGAAAACAGTCTCAAACACGTTAATTTTCCCGGTAATTCGCCGTTGTGGCTCTGCCGGCGGATGTTTCCCTTGATTTTTCTCCGCGACTGTGCTATAATACCTTTTGGATTCAGGATCGCGCGTGCGCCTGTAGCTCAGTGGATAGAGTGTTCGACTCCGACTCGAAAGACCGTGGGTTCAAATCCCGCCAGGCGCATAAAGAACAAGCCTTGAAAACCAGGTGTTTTCGGGGCTTGTTTCTTTTATGTCTGATCGAATGCGGGGGTGTTTCGCCGAAAATGGGCATTCAAAGCGCTTTCCCGAAGGCTTAGCGGCGCTAAACTGATTTTCCCTCCGCCCTCTCAGTCGCCCAACCCGCCTCAAAAACCTTGTCCGCTTCGAGACCCGCGATACTGTCTATCGGTATCGTCTCGCTGCCCACTGTGATAGTGTTTGTTTCCTCGGAATCGACCTTCCAGCAGACGCCAGTCGCTGTATTATATAAGCCCTTGACTCCATACGCAAAGCTGTTCTCGTCCGCGCAGGGGACGAAATATGTAACCGTCACCACAACGCTGTTCGCCCGCGCCATTCTTCCGCTACAGGTGAGCTTATGGAGAATATCCAAACGGCGGGACAGTTCTTCGCCGTCCTCTTCCGACAGGTCTATTCTGGCTGTGTATTCCACGTCTTTACTGCGTATGGCGGCGCCATAGCCGTCGAGCGCATCGAAAGGCGCAAAAATCTTTGCCCTTTTCCCTCGATCCATCTTCGGATGGCTGAACGAAAAAGCATCATGGTCATGTTCCGGCGGCCCTTGGAAGATGGTCGCAAGGTATGGAAAATCTAAGGGAACGTTCAGACCATTCAATGACAGGACTTTGGGCAGACCGAATGAAATCATAACACACCCTCCTTTTCCAGATCTGTCATCTGGCCTTCTTTGAACCAATGAGGATAGATGTCCTGGCATATTTCCCTGAGCCGTCGCTCACGGCTGGGCTGCCCGCTCTGTGGCCGCCGATTTGCCGGTTCCGCTCTATTGTCGTCGCGCCTTCAAGCAGGTTCATGCCTTTCACAACGGCGTTGAGACCATACTTGCGGCGCACGTCAAGCATGGCGCGCTGCATGCTCTTTTCTTTCTCCAACGTATCGAAGTCTGTGAACAGGTCGAGTTGACGGTATCCGTCGTCCAATCGCGTGTCGTTGGCCGCGATGCCCAGCCGCCGAACCAGCAGGCCGTGATCCACCTTGGCGTCAAACGACTGTGTCAGCGCATCCAGGATCAGGCTCTTGCTGTTTGTGCGGATGCGCAGCTTTGCCATGCCATGCACGCCCTTGGGCAGCATGCGTCCATAGAAGTCCACTGTCAGCGGGCCGGCGTAGGAAGGGCACTCTTCAAGGCTCTGCGGATCATACGACACCCACCAGTTGAGCGACTGGGTCGTCAGGTCTTTGGAGAACAGATCGGCGCAGAGCAGATCGGCCATCTCACGAAAGACCAGCAGCCCCTCGCCGTATTTATACGGACGCGGCAGCACCTGCCCGGTGGACAGCGAATGATCTTCCGTTTTGTAGTTCTTGATGTCGCACATCTCTGTCGGCTCGATGCCCCAGGCGTGGTCGATCAGCAGCTCCGCGTTGATGCCGAACAGGTCGTACAGCATTCCTTCGTTGGAGAGCGACACGGCGGCGATGTCGCCCATAGTGAACATCCCGTGGGTCTGTAACCGCCGCGCGATACCAGGACCGATCTGCCAGAAATCGGTCAGCGGCATATGCGTCCACAGTTGGAGCCTGTAATTCATTTCATCCAATTCCGCGATGCGCACGCCGTCTTTGTCTGGCTTCGCCTTCTTCGCAACGATATCCATAGCAATTTTGGCAAGGTATAAATTGGTGCCGATACCCACAGTGGCGGTGATGCCTGTCTCTTTGAGCACGGCCCGAATCATGAGGATGGCAAAGTAGTGAGCGGGCGATACGCCGGCCTTCTCCGCCTTATTCCGGTACAGGTGGAGGTAGGGCGCAACGTCAATGAACAGTTCGTCGATGGAATACACATGCGCGTCAGCATCCGCCACATACTTCCTGAATACCTCGTAAATACGAGCGGACACCCGTATATACTCAGCCATGCGCGGCGGGGCGATGATATAGTCTATCTTCGTGCGGTGCGTGGCCTCGTAGAGACGTATAGCCTGCTTGGCTTCAAAGAGGCGTGGGCGGGACGGTACGCCTATGGCCTTCAGGGCAGGACTGACCGCCAAACAAATAGTTTTGTCTGAGCGCGATTCATCCGCGACAAGCAGACGCGCTTTGAGCGGGTCGAGCCCGCGTGCGACGCATTCTACCGAGGCATAGAAACTTTTCATATCACAGCAGATGATGGCTTTTTTCAGTCTGTTTTCATCATTTTTCATGGCTGTGAAACCTCCCGAAATACCGCCATTTTCCTCAGGCAGGAGTAAAGCTCTTCTTCTGTGCAGGAATATCCTCAAAACCCCTGCGTTTCCTGCGCACAAAAAAGAACGTACGTTCATATTGTAAAACAAACATGTGTTCTTTTCAAGAGGTAAAATTTGTCTCAGGGCAAATTTAATATTCTGTTCGGTTTTCCCTGGCGGTTAGCTTTCAGCGCCCAAAGGTTTTCACCAGCCTCACGCGGCGCCTGTCGCGTTTTGCCGGAAACAGCCGTTGTATCACATCCCGTATCGCATCGGACGCGGGATAAACGCCGCAATTCAGGCGTTCCCCGCTTTTTTCACCTTGCCACGAACAATCCGCCTGTGTTATAATATTGCAAAAGAAAAACCGTGCAACACGAACTATTCGCTGCAGGAAAGGATGGTTGACCATGAGACAGGCAATCCGCAGGTCGCTCTCAGCGCTCGTCATGCTGACGCTGATCCTTATCGTCGCCCCGACGCTTGCCGGACACACGGCGAGCGCGGCCACGATCGTCAGCAATGTGACGATCACCGGCGTCGAAGTGCCCGAGATCGGGGAAACGCCGGATTACTACGCGACGGCGACCGCCACCGGCGCGACGCTTCAGAACTACAACGAGGGCTCGTGGAAACGCGGCGTGCGGTGGGTCAACGAAACCGACAACAAGAACATGAGCGCCACCGACACGTTCAAGGCGGGCAAGGTCTACGCCGTATACTTCTGCATCGAGCCGAAATCGGGCTATACGTTCAAGAACAGCAGCGGGAACGTCGTGACCAAGGCTACGGTCAACGGCAAGGCGACGGGAACCCCCACAATGTTTGATGACGGCACCCTTGAAGTGAAATATACGTTCTTATCGCTGAAGAGGAAAGTCGGCGCCGTGACCATCACGGGCGTGGACACGCCCGTGATCGGCAAAACGCCGGACTACGTCGTGTCCGTGAGCGGCACGGGCACGAAACGCGACAACTTCAACACCACATGGTGGAAGAACGGCGTCGCATGGCGCGACGTAACGGCCGACGCCTCCATGAAAACCACCGACACGTTCAAGGCGGGCCACAGCTACATGGTGCGCGTTTCGCTGTACCCGGCGGATGGCTACTCCTTCTCAAACGCGGCGGGCGACCTTATCGCCTCCGGCAAAATCGGCGGAAAAGAGGCGGAGACGCTCTTGCTCGGCGACGAGAACGTCATCTTCGAGTACACCTTCCCCGCGCTGGTGAACCCCATCCCATACGTCGTCATCTCGGGCGTCGACGCGCCCGTGATCGGCAGGACGCCGGATTACGACGTGAACGTGACCGGCACGGGCGTGAAGCGCGATACCGTCACGAACGATACCTGCAAGAACGGCGTCTTCTGGATGGACGAGACGACGGGCTGGAAGGTGAAGACGACCGAAACGTTCCAGGCGGGTCACACCTACAAGGTGTGCGTCTCGCTGTACGCGGAAACCGATTACGCCTTCTTCGACATCGCCGGCAACCTGACCAAGGGCACGATCAACGGCAAGCCGGCGGAGGCCCATGAGTACAGCTTCGACAAGACAAATTACGGCTATGAGTACACCTTCCCCGCGCTGCCCGAGAGGACGATTGTCAGCGACGCGGCCATCGCCGTGACCGCGCCCAAGGCGGGCAACGCGCCGGTCTTCAAAGCCACGATGACCGCCACCGGCGCGAAGGTGAAGGGCGACTACGCCGACAACGACTTCAGGAACGGCGTTCGCTGGACCAACGTGACCGACAACAGGCATATGAAGCCCACCGACGTCTTCGAGGAGGGCAAGGTCTACAAGGTGGACGTATACCTGGTTTCGGATCATGAATCGGGTTATGTGTTCGTGGACGGCCTGAGCCTCGTGCGCACCAAGGCCACCGTCAACGAAGGGACCGCGGCGGCCACGAGAAACAGCGACACCAGCATCACCGTTTCGTATGAGTTCCCCCTGTTGAACAGGGTCATCAGAACCGTGACCATCACCGATGTGGACGCGCCTGTGGCCGGCCTGACGCCGGATTATGACATAACCATGAGCCCCGAGGGCTTCCACAGGCATGAGTTCAGCAACGATTCATTGACGGAAGGCGTGTACTGGGACGACGTAACGGACAACAAACGCGTCAAGAAAACCGACACGTTCATCGAGGGCCACGAATACAAGATGACCGTTACCCTCATCAGCGACGACGGCTACACCTTCCTGGACGAGAGCGGCGACATCGCGGCCACAGGCACGATCGACGGAATCGCGACGGAGACGAGCAAGGAAAACGGCATCGACAGGGTCTTCATCTACTTCAAATGCATCTTCCCCAAGGCGAAAGCGACGGCGCTGATCGAATCCGTGGCCATCACCGACGTGGACGCGCCCGAGGCAGGCGCGACGCCCGATTACGACGTGACCGTGAACGGCAAGGGCGTTGTGCGTGACAACTATACCGGTTCCAGCTGGATGAACGGCGTCCTTTGGAGAGATATCACGGCTGACGCACCCGTGAATCCCACCGACACGTTCGTCGCGGGCCACCAGTACAAGGTGTTTGTTTCCCTTATCAGCGACGCCAGCTATACCTTCTATAACGAGGGCGGCGACGTAGCGACGACGGGCACGATCAACGGCTTCGCGGCGGAAACACACAAGTACAGCACCGGCGCCGGCTTCAGTTACGCCTTCCCCGCGCTGCCCGTGCCGGTGGCCCCGGCGGCGCTGATCGAATCAGTGGCCATCACCGACGTTGACGCGCCCGCCGCCGGCCAGACGCCGGATTACGACGTGACCGTGAGCGGCGAGGGCTGCCATAAGGAAGACTACAACGACGATTCCACGAAGGGCGGCGTGTACTGGTACGACGTGACCGCCGACTCGGCCGTGAAGACGACCGACACGTTCATCGGGGGCCATGAGTACATGCTGGTTGTCTACATGACCAGCGACGACGGCTACACCTTCCTGAACGCGGGCGGCGACGTCGCAACGGCTGGCACGATCAACGGCAACGCGGCCGAAACGCACAAGGGCGGCGCCTATGTCAGCTTCATGTACACCTTCCCCAAGGTGGCGGTCCCGGCGACGCTGATCGAATCCGTGACCATCACCGGCGTGGACGCTCCCGTGGCCGGCGCGACGCCCGATTACGACGCGACCGTGAGCGGCACGGGCTGCATTAAGTCAACCCACAACACCAGCGACGGATGGAACAACGGCATGTTCTGGTATGACAATACCGCCAGCAAAGCGCTCATTCCGACCGACACGTTCGTCGCGGGCCACGAGTACAGGGTGATTGTTTGGGTAATGAGCAAAAGCGGCTACACCTTCCTGAACGAGAGCGGCGACGTGGCGACGCCGGGCACGATCAACGGAAATGCGGCTGGAACAGTCAAATACGGCACCACCAGCGTCGGCTTCAAATACGACTTCCCCGCGCTGCCCGAGGCGGCGGCCCCGGCGGCGCTGATCGAATCCGTAACCGTCACCGGCGTGACCCCGCCCGCCGTCGGCCAGACGCCAAGCTACGACGCGACCGTGAGCGGCACGGGCTGCATTAAGTCAACC
>JAFZRB010000202.1 GCA_017620115.1 Clostridia bacterium
CTGGCTCCGCTCATGTACGGCGCGTACGAACTGGATGCGCGCCTGCTCGGCTACATGGACGGCGTGCGCGTGGACGGCGATCCGGAAGATTTCCTGCGCGCCTTCCCGAAGCGTCCGCGCGGCGTGTTCGAGCATTTCTGACCGCGGGTTTACGGAAAGCGCGATTATTCGGACGTTCCGGCCGTTATCCGTGAAACGGCTTCACGGCGAAGTGCGCCGCGCCGCAGACGGGGAACTTCGGCTCGCCCCAAGGCTGGTGCCAGACGACGCTGCCGTGCAGGCGGTTGCCCGGATCGTATACGCCGTAGCGCAGCTGCGATATAGCCGGGGGAATGCCCGCGCCCGTCTCCAGGTTGACCGAACCGACGATCACGTTGCATTCGCCTTCCTCGTGCCCGAAGAGGCGGCCCCGGGTGGTCGAGAGGATGACGGTGTCGTGCTGCGCGACGATGTGGTTGATGACAGACAAATGAGAGCAGTCGTGGAAGGTGATGCCCTCTTCGCAGTTGTGGATGTAGAGGTAATCGGCCACAAGGTGCTCGCCGCAGACGAAGCCGTAGCGGAACCCCTGCGCCGCCGTATTGGTGATCACCACGTCGTCGTTCTGATCGCCGGACGTCATCAGCCCGACAGTGTGGCACGGATTGGGCTGCAGCTCCTTCTGAAGGATTGTGTCGCCGACGTTCTCGTTCAGACAGAACTGGCTGTCGCGGACGTTTACGCGTGAGACGTTCTGCAGGTTGACGGCGCTTTCGGTGGGGTACATCTTCTCCGTGTTCATCGCCACGCGGAATTCGAGGTTGGCGATGGAGAACATGGTCGTGCTGAAATGCCCTTTGCAGGAATCGCCCTCCGGCGCGGCGAGGATGGCCCAGGGCCGCTCCGCCGGGTCGTGCACCTCCGGGGCTTCCCAATCGGAAAAAAGGAAAGTGTTGATATGCCCCATGCTGCCGAACGTGGTGGGGGAAAAGCCGTGCTTCACGCTGTCCAGGGGCCTGACCTGGTAGGAATACAGCAGCTTGCAGGGCATCTCGCCTTCCAGCATGATGTTGTGCTGCCCGGCCGGGATGACCAGCTGCGCGCGCACGGGCCGCCCGCCCGCGCTCTCGACGCCGGGCGAGGCGATGCGGTAGCCGTTTGGCGTGTAGGGGAATTGGATGCGGCCGCCGCCGCGCGAGGCGGCGTGGTCTATGGCGCGCTGTATGGCCGCGGTGTCGTCGGTCACGCCGTCGCCGCGCGCGCCGAATTCCATGATGTTGATGCCGAAACCGGACATTAGGATACCTCCTTCATTGTCAGACGCTCATCCTATTGACTGATCGGCATTATTATACCATGGATCCGCGCAAACTTCCAATGCGTTTTTCATCAAAGACGCCATGATCGGATGAATAACTGTTCTCAAGCGGCAGAAATTGAGCGCCGTGTGAAAACCGGCCTCGAAACCGTTGACAGCGCGCTGAAAAGAAAATCAGAAGCGCAGGGGTGCAAATCGCGGGAAAGTGTGCTATAATGCATTTGAGGAGAAAGGCGGAGAAGCGCGACCAAACGAGTGGTTCCTGGAAAAGAACTTTAACAACGACGACTCAATCATGCAAGGAGGAGAGAATTACATGGCAAAAAAGATCGCATTCATCGGCGCGGGCAGCTTCGGCTTTACGCGCAAGCTGGTCAACGACCTGCTCACCTTCCCAGCCTTTGCCGACGCGACCATCGCCCTCATGGACATCAACGCCGAGCGGCTTGACTACATCCGGCGGGCTGTGGAGCGCATCGTGGCCGAGGGCAAGTATCCGGCCAAGGTCGTGGCGACGCTGGATCGAAAGGAAGCGCTCATGGGCGCCGACGGCGTGGTGACCACCATCCTGCATGGCGAAGTGGATGTGTGGCAGCACGACATCCTGATCCCGAAGAAGTACGGCGTGGACACCAACGTGGGCGACACGCGTGGCCCGTCCGGCATTTTCCGTTTCCTGCGCACGATCAACCCGATCCTGGATATCGCCGCGGACATCGACCGCTACTGCCCGAAGGCCGTGTATCTCAATTATACCAACCCGATGGCCATGCTGTGCCGCACCGTGCAGGGAAAATTCCCCGAGATGGTGTGCAGCGGCCTGTGCCACAGCGTGCAGGGCACGGCGATGATGCTGGCCCGCTGGATCGGCGCGAAGGACGAGGACATCACCTACACCTGCATGGGCATCAACCATCAGGCTTTCTACACCGACTTCCTGTGGAAGGGCGAAGACGCCTATCCGCTGATCCGCAAGGCCATCACCGAGCGGCCCGAGGTGTACAACGAAGAGCAGGTGCGCAATGAAATGTTCCTGGCGCTGGGCTATTATGTGACGGAATCCTCCGGCCACAACAGCGAATACAACGCCTGGTTCCGCAAGCGCCCCGATCTCATCGAGAAATACTGCACGCACGGCACCGGCTGGAACCCGGGCGAGTACGCCTATATCCTGAACGAGTACCGCAAGCGCGAGAGCACCTGGAAAGGCGAGATGGACAAGTGGTTCGAGGAACCGCTCAAGCTGGAGCGCGGCCTGGAATACGCGGCATACATCTTCAACGCCATTTTCGGCGACGGCGAGATGTTCAAATTCAACGGCAACGTGCGCAACATGGGCCTCATCGACAACCTGCCCTACGGCTGCTGCGTGGAGGTGCCCGTGCTGGCTTCGCGCCGCGGGCTCGAGCCCATCGCGGTGGGCAAGATGCCGCCGCAGCTGGCGCTGCTCTCGGGCACGTCGGCGCAGATCGAAGAGATGGCGGTGGAGGGCTCCCTGGCCGGCGATAAGGAAATGATCTACCAGGCCATCTGCTACGATCCGCTGACCGCCGCCGTATGCTCGCTGAGGGAGATTCGCGACATGGTGAACGAAATGTTTGAACAGAACAAGGACTGGCTGCCCCAGTTCAAGGGCGGCAAGCTCTGACGCGCGCGCCGCCGCCATCCAGGGCGGCGGGTTCTGCCTGAAAAAACGGCGGCCCTGTTCATCTTCTGAACGGGGCCGCTTTGTCGATTCAATCGGCCGCCCAGCTTTTGTTCGGACGCTCGCCCATCCTCAGGGTCAGCGTCGAGCCGGACAGGATGTCTTCGTGGCTCAGGAAGGCGCTGTCATAGGGTTTCCCGTTCATCTCGGCGGACTGGATGTATTTCGCCCTGTGCGAATTGTTTTCCGCGCGGATGGCGAAGGTTTTGCCGCCCGGCAGGTGAATGAGAGTCTCGTCGAAAATCGGGCTGCCGATGTCGTACAGGGGTTTTCCGGGACACACGGGGTAGAAGCCCATCGCCGCGAACACATACCAGGCGCACATCGCGCCGCCGTCCTCGTCGCCGCAGATGCCCAGCGGCGTGTCGTCGAACCAGGTGTTCATGATCTCGCGCAGCCTGCGCTGGGTCTTCCACGGCTGCCCGGTGTGGTTGTAGAGATAGGGGATGTGAAAGCTGGGCTCGTTGCCCATGCAGAACTGGCCGATGAGCCCGGTGGAATCCGGGAACTGGCCGAGAAAGGCATATTTGCTGGTGCCGTACTGTTCGACGAACATCCTGTCCAGATACGCCTCAAGGCTCTTCCTGCCGCCCATCAGGCCAGCCAGGCCGTCGATGTCATGCTGCACGTGCAGCGTGTAGGTCCAGCTGTTGCACTCCGCGAAATAGGCGCGGCCGCCCTGCCCGCCGCTCAGCTTCGGGTCGAAGCCCGGAACCCAGTCGCCGCTTACCAGCCTGGGCGACATGAACCCGGTCTCCTTATTGAACACATTGCGGTAGTTCAGCGCGCGATGGGCGTATTTCTCCGCTTCCGGTTTGCCGAGCGCCCTGCCGAACTGCGCGAGACACCATTCGTCGTAGCAGGTTTCCAGCGTCACCGTGACGCACTGGCGCCGCTCGAAGGGATGAGCCTGCGCGATCCGCTCGGTTTCGCCCTCGGGCAGCGCCGGGAAAAACCCGTTTTTGAAATAGCACTCGTCAAACTCGTTGACGGGCCCTGCCGCCCAGGGAAGCTTGGTCACGTTTTCCTCGTTGTCGACCATGGCTTCCCAGGCCAGGTTTTCATCGAAGCCTCGGTAGCCCTTCATGTACGCGTCCACGATCATGGCCGTGGAATGCTTGCCCACCATGACGGCGCGGCTGCCCATCAGGTGCGGGAAGGTGGGCATGTGGCCGCACTGCCCGTACATGCGCAGGTATGAGCTGATGATGTCCATCTGCCGATCCGGCTCCAGCATCAGCTGAAGGGGATGCGCGCCGCGATAGGTGTCCCAGACGCCGTCGTTCACGTAGAAGTCGCGTTCATCCGCATGCACCTTTTTGTCGAACCCGCTGTAATAGCGGCCGTACTCGCTGATGTTGATCATGCGCTGGAACACGCGGTAGAGTGAGGTATAGAAAATGCGCTTCTCCCTGTCGGTTCCGCCTTTTACCTCGATGCGGCCGAGCGCCCTATCCCAGATGTCCCGCGCGCGGCGCGCGGCCTGGTCGAAGGTCAGCGCGTCCGTCTCGCGATGCAGATTGTCCTCGGCCTGATCCGCGTCGATGTAGGAGAATCCGGCTTTCACCTCGATCACGCTGCCCGGGGAAAAGGACATGACGAGCGCGTTCCCATCACGGACGCACGTATCCGGCGAAAGGGACAGGATGGCCGCGAAGCTGCAGGGGACCTCCATGACCGTCTCCTCGCCCTTTATGACGCCGTTTTCAAAGCTCAGTCGGCCTTCGCCATGCAGGCTGACGCGCAGCCACGCTGCGCTCCCGGCCGGACAGGTGAAGCGGTAGAGGGCGCAGCGTTCAGTAACTGTGTACTCGGCCCGGATGCCGCTGTCCTCGAGCAGGACTTCGCCGCGGTAGCACCGCACGTCCTCGAAGTCGTGATCGTAGGACGACGCGAAACGGGGCTCGTCGCCCACGTCCGGCATGACGCTTCCCCTGTTCATCGGGAAGCCGTAAATGACCGGCGCGAGATAATGATCGCCTATCGCTTCATCCAGGATCGGCCGGATCTGCGCCATGCAGTGCGGCAGGTGGACGAGAGGCTGCGTGGCCTTCAGGAGATGGCCGATGGAGCCGATGTAGGGATCGACCCAGTCTGAATAATGAATCATAACATCCCTCGCGTAACAGAGTAGTGGTTGATAAAGCTCCTCTTCGGGAGCTGCCCGGCGGAGGCCGCGAAACGGCGCAGAAAACCAGGATCCTATCCGTCAAGCTCTTCGTAAACGGGTTTTCTCAGTCGAGTAAGGCTGACGGCCATGCCGAGAATTCCCACGAGAAACAGCATGACAGCCATTCCCGAACCGTTTCCCTGCCCGAAAACCCGGGCCAGCAGCGCTTGCAGGGGCGAAGTTCCCTTCATGAACGGCTCGAAGACGTGATCCGCCAGCAGGCCGCCCATGAGCAGACCCAGGGGAATCGTGCAGTTTTGCAGCGTGTCCTTCGCGGAAAAGACGCGCCCCTGCATCCCGATCGGCACGTGTTCCCGCATGACAGTCGTCCAGTTGGCGTTCATCACCGCCGCCGTCAGGTAAGAGCCAAAGGCGGCCGCGCACCAGATCCATGGCGACAGCGTCAGGCTCTGCGCGATATTGCCGGAAAACACGATGGCGCAGGTCACAAAGACCAGCTTCGCTTTTTTCCGCACAGGCTTCATCGAAGCGGCGGCGAGGCTCCCAGCGAGCAGGCCCAACGCCACGGCGCTCTGAACCATCCCCAGCACCCGCTGGTTGTTGCCGGTCCTCGCGAGAATGAAGGGGGAGATCATGCCGTCGTTGCCGAGCTTGGCCAGGAAGTTGACGACGGCCAGGAACAGGGCCATGCGCAAAATGGCCGGGTGATCCCGCAGATAGCGGATTCCGCTCAGGCAGCTCTGCGCGAACGGCTCCCTGCTTTCCTCCCGCGCATGTTCCGCTTCCGGGAGCCTGATGAAGAAGAGGAGAACGAAAACCGCGACGGAAAAGCTGGCCATGTCGCAGATCAGCACGGCCTTCATGCCGCCGAAGGCCAGCAGGACGCTGCCCAGAGCGGGGGCCAGTATGGAGACGGCCGCGCCGGAAAAACCCTGCAGTCCGCCGGCTCTCGTATAATGCTCTTTGGGCACCAGCAGGCTGGTCGCCACGAAGGAAGCCGGAACCTGAAAGGCGTTCATGAAGCTGAGCAGAACGTTGATGACGTATATATGCCATATCCTGAGGGCGGACAGGGCATACAGCACAAACACGGTCGCCGTTCCACAGGCGGCCGCGCAATCCGTCAGCAGCATGACGCGCTTTTTATCCCAGCGATCCGCCAGAGTTCCCGCGATAAAGCGGAAAAGAATGGTCGGCAGGAAAGAGCATATCGTCAAGAGCGTTATGCTGGAAGCGGTTCCCTTCTGTCCGTATATCCAGACGACGAGCGCGTAGTCGGTCATGGCCGTACCCAATTCGGACACGGTCTGCGAGCCCCACAGGAGCAGAAAGCTCCGGAGTTCTTTAAAAACAGATGCTTTTTTCATGGCTTTGCTCCTTGCATATTCGTAATAGTATCTGCAGGCGGCGCAAAGCCCGATTCGGACGATAGAGCTCCCGGTCGTTCGGGAGAGATCGCTCCGCGCGGGTATCGCCCCGGATCAGGCCTCGCGCGGAGCAAAGACATCTGCGGACAGAGGCAGATAGGGCCATGCCTGTGTCACCTGCGATCACCTCCCTGTCGGCCGTCATTTTCAGCGCGCAAGGCTCCGGACACTGAAAACGCATGCCTGAATGCGATTCTATTTTAGCATAAAAGCGTTCCCACGGCAACCCATTTGCCTGCCGCGGCAGGAAAACAGTTTGTGCGGCGCGAACGGTGAGTGCAGGACGAGATAAAATGTGGTATAATAACAGACAGAGAATCAGCCTGGCCGCGTCCTTTTGAATGACGCACGCGGGAACGGCGCAGGCGGAATCAGGGGGAGGAATCAGCATGAAACTGACCGTACTCGGCAGCTGCTCCGGCACGGAAGCCATGCCCGGAAGGCGGCACGCTTCGATCGCGCTGGAGCTCGACGGCAGGCTGTATCTGCTCGACGCGGGCGACAGCTGCGGCTACACCGCGCATCTTCTGGGCATTGACGTCACGAAGCTGGAGGCGGTTTTCATCAGCCATCCGCATATCGATCACATCGGCGGGCTGCCTTATCTGTTTTTTCTGATACAGAAGCTCCTGGGGCGGCGGGGCGAGAGTTTGGAACGACCGATCGACGTTTTTGTCTCCGCCCCGGAAGCCGTCGCCGGGGCGCGGCTGATGCTTCAATACAGCGCAAAGCCGCTGATGGACAGCCTGGTCACGCACAGCGTCCGGGACGGGGTCGTCTACGACAGCGGCGCGTTGCGCGTAACGGCCCGGCATAACGGCCACATGGGAGAGACCCGCCCGCCCTACCATTCGTTTTCTTTTTTGCTGGAAGCGGAGCGCAGGAAAATCCTCTATTCCGGCGATGTGAAGGACATTTCCGAGCTGGAAGGCTGGTTCGACTGCGATCTGCTCATGATGGAGACCGGCCATCATGACCCCGTCGCCATCGCCGGCTATTTAAGGGAGCTCGCCGTAAGGCCGGAGCGGGTGCTTTTTGTCCATCACGGCCGCAAGGTGCTCGCGGATCCGGAAGGCTGCCTGAAACAGGTGCGCGCCATACTTGGCGGCGCCGCGGATATTGCCTGGGACGGTATGGCGATTGAGCTCTGACGCTCAGGCGCGCGGCCGGCCCGGAGGAGAAAAGGAGGATTCATATGGATCGGAGAATCATGCTGAACGAGGACGACTCCCATTTTTACTATACCCGCAACGCCTTTGAAAGCCTGTGCGAAGAGGACATCCGGGCCTTTATCCGCCAGTACGCGGACACGCAGGTCGGCGATTTCATGCTCACCTGCGCGGGGCGCATCGCCGATTATCCCTCCGATGTGCGCGAAGATTATCTGGACAAGTACGACCAGAAGATTGAGAACGGACGGCCGGTCGATTATACGCGGCATCCCGTACCGCGCTGCGTGCACCGCGTGTTCCGGGAACTGGGGCTGGACTTTTACGCCATCTGCATCGACGAGCTCCGCAGGGCCGGCATTCGCCCCTGGCTGTCTGTGCGCATGAACGACTGCCACGACAACGACGCGCCCACCAGCTTCCTGCATCCGAACTTCTTCCACGACCACCCGGAATTCCGGAGAGTGCGCCATCATGAGCCGATGGGTTACTTCGACCGCTGCTTCGATTACGCCGTGCCGGATGTCCGCAGGATGATGCTGGACACCATCGAGGAGATCACCCGGCGCTACGACCCGGACGGCGTTGAGCTGGACTGGATGCGGGAAATATACTGTTTCCGGATCGGACACGAATACGAGGGCATCGAGATCATCAACCAGTTCACGCGGGACGCGCGGGCCATTCTCGACCGGGCGGAGAAGAGATGGGGCCATCCAATCCAGCTGGCGGCGCGCACGATGCGGGACCCCCAGGCCGCGCTGGACAGCGGCTTCGACGCCGTGCAGTGGGCGAGGGAGGGCCTGATCGACACCCTGATTCCCACGCCGCGCTGGCAGACGACAGACTCTGACATTCCGGTCGAAATGTGGAAGAGGCTGCTGGCCGGCACCGACGTGAGGCTGGCGGCGGGCATCGAGATCCTGCAGCAGGCCAGCGCAGGAAACAGC
>JAFZRB010000203.1 GCA_017620115.1 Clostridia bacterium
GCCCTTTTCGACGTCCAGCAGCGTAACCGTCACGCTGACGGGGGTTCCCGGCTCGATTGTGACGCCATCCTTTTCGATGGAAATATCCAGGAATTTGGCGTAGTAAACGGTGGCGTCGTCCGCCCACTTCAGCGCCTCGGCGGTATCCGAAAGATACGCGCTGGCGTCAACCTCGCTCACGGCGAGTTCCGCGCCGTCGGGAATGCCGGCCCGGCTGTCGTAGGCGACAGAGATCCTGTAGGTGCTGCCGTTGATTTCAACTTCCTTTTCGATAACGCCGGCAATAACGTAAACCGAGCTGCTGTCCGCCTCGAACGATACCCAGCCGTCCTCGGCCTTCAGGTTGTCGGCAACCAGCTCCAAATCGCTTTCCGATTCGCCCATGCGATAGACGGAGATGGACTTCGCCTCCGCAAACGCCTCGTTGTAGAAGCGCACCTGGTTCCCGGTCGTCTCCGTCTGGCTGTCGCCGCCGCGCGTCGCATCGGTCTGCGCGTCGGTCTGGCCCTTCGTGAGGCCGGTAGACTGGGTCTGAGAGGCCGTCGAACGGGTGTTGAGGGCGCTTTGCGTCTTGGCGGCGTTCAGCTTCGTCGGGATCGAGGGCTCCGGCTCAACCACGCTCGGGGTAACCGTGATGTTGTAAGCCGCGAGCACGTCCATGCCTTCGATGTTCAGGGAAACGGTGGTCTCGGTCGCAGAGGTCTCAACGGTCACAGCGGCGTCGCCCACCGGAGAAGTGGCGTCGTCTTCTTTGACGGGGGCTTCGCCCTTCACCACAGCTACGCCGGTCACGCCGTCCGCGGTCAGATCGATCGTAATCTCATCGTCGACGGCCAGTTCGCCCTGGATCTCCTCGCCCAACTCGTCGCCGATCAGGGTGTAGAAAGAGAGCGGCGCGTTATCCTCGGGCAGATTCAGCACCGAGGCGGTCAGCGTGAGGCACGCGTCGTCCTTCAGGCCCTCGACCGTCCATGTTTCCAGAACGGTCAGGTCGGCGTCCACAAGCGCGTCGCGCACGCTCGGGGCCGGCTTTCCCCTGTAGGTACCCGCTATGGCGACGGAGGCATATTCGCCTTCGTCTTCATAGCTGAAGTCCGTCTGCCTCCCGGCTGCTACAGCCACGCCAAACACGGCGCTGCCGGATGAAGGCGCCTGCTGCGCCAAATCAAGATTCTCCGCCAGACCGGGCACTGAAGACATCAGCACGGCGATGGCGCAGAGCAGCGAAAGTATTTTGTTGGCAAGCGTCCGGGTTTTCATGGCCTGATTTCCTCTCTTTTTCCGAAAGATACTCTCCTGTGTGCGGAGAGATGTCTGCGGCTTAAACCGCGTAATATCCTAGTCGTTCAGTCGATGAATTCAGTTTCGCTTCGAGAACCCCTTCATCCTCGCCGGATCACTCCGTCTTCCCGCCATACAGGCTCGCGCCGAGGATCGCCTGGCTCCAGGTTACGGTCTCGCTGACGTTGTAGTCCTGCAGCTCGTTGATGTAGAAGTCGAAATACACGTTCGTGTAGATCGGGATCATGGGCAGGATCTCGTTGAAGCGCTCCTGGAAGGCAATCCATTTTTTGACGTACTCCAACGCCTCACCGGGCTCCGTGCGCCGCATATCGACAGCCAGTTCGTAGAGTTCTTCGTCGTCAAGGTTCGTGGCGGCCCAGTTGTGCTTGCCGTCCTCAACAATAAACTGGACGGACGGATCAAACAGGATGGTGAAGTTCGATCCCAGATAGAACATATCGATATCCCGCGTCTGCGTGTCCTGATTGAACATCACAGGCTCGCCGTCAGTCTCCCCCGTCTCGGGCAGCTTGTAATAGGCGAGCAGCAGCTCAGTCATCGGCACGGGTACCAGCGTGAGCCGGATGCCCACTTCAGCCAGATAGGGGATCAGGTTTTTCTCAAAGCTTTCGGCGACTTCATTGCCTTCGGGATATGCCAGCGTCAGATCGAGCGTCACGCCGTCTTTCTCGCGCAGGCCGTCGGCGTTGAGTGTCCAGCCATCGGCATCCAGCAAAGCGCGCGCCTTGCTCAGATTAACCGTGTACGCCGTCAACTTGTTGAGATTCAATTCATTCCACTGCGCCTTTTCCGCGCTGTAGGCTGCCTTCGCCTCCGCGCCTTCGGATTCCTCGGGCTCTTCGACAGGCGCGGGCAGCGTGCCGCTCACGATTTCGAGCATCCACTGACCCAAGCCGTAATAGCCGTCCGCCCGCAAGCCGTTGCCCGCAGTATAATCCCGAACGATCTTATCGCGATCCATGCACCAGGCGATCGCCTGGCGAACCGCCTGACTGCTCACTGTGGGCCGCTCACATGCAAAACTCACATAGCTGAGGCCTGTGCGCGGGTAATTGGTCATCCGGAAGCCATTTACGTTGACATACCGCTGGCCGTCTTCCGCCACATACTCGGTGTTGCGCATCATCCGAAGGGCGGCATTGAGCGTCGACGATTTCGTTACCTTGTTCAGCAGGTCGAATTCGCCGGTCGCCAGCTTCTCAACCATGGTCTCGTTGTCCGCCAGCGTATAAGTCAGATGAGGGATGATCGGTTTCAGGCCTTTCGAATTGCCCTTGTATTCCGGATTGAGATCAAACTCAGCGGTGGTTCCGTCAAAGCTGGTGATCACATACGGACCGGCACCCACTCCCGGCAAATACATGTATCCGGTTTCTGGGTCGAGAATGGTCTTACACAGCAATTCTTCCGTGAAGACAGGCTCGTCGACCGCTCCGTCTTCGTTGGCCAGATAGACGCCCTTGCCGTCGTCCTTCACGACCACGCCTGGCGCGATCGCGTAGATGGGATACGGCGTGCAGGACAAAAGGCCGAGTTCATAGAAGAAGGGCAGATACTCATGGTCGATCGTGATCGTAAGAATGTCGTCCGTGATGATCTTCACGCCCGAAAGAACGGGATGCGTGCCGTCCGCGAAAACGCGTACGCCGCACTCATAGCGCCAGTCGGCAATGATGCCGTCCTGGCCGACAGTCACCGCCAGATCGCCTTCTGTCCAAGGAGCCGTGGCCAGCTCGCCCTCTTCGTTGCGGAACAGCGAAACGCTCTGCGCGCCGCCGATCACGTCGGCAAACGCCTTCAACTCATCGCCGTCGCGCACCATGAGCACCTTTTCGACGAGGTTTTCCTGCGCGTCGCGCACGAGCTCCGTGTTTTTCAGCGGCGCGGTGCGGATGGTGTAATCATAGTTGCCAACCAGGTAGTCGCGTCTGTCTGTCACGCCGCCCAGGTCATTGATCTGCAGCGCGTTCTGGAACAGGAAAGTGAACGCATAATCCCAGGATGTGATCTTCTTGCCGTCGGAATACGCGAGATCGTCGTAAAGAACGATCGTATAGGTCCGGTCGCCCGAAGCGTTCTGCATCACGGCGACGCCGCTCACGACGGAGGAATCGACCATAAACTGGCCAACATCGCCAACCCACTCGACAAGGTCGTAACCGTGAATGAGTTCGCGCACGTCGATGTCGCTGGTGGAGTTGCCCCAAAGCCCGGTGAAAAACGTTCCGCCGAGCTGGGTGGGATTCGCAATCACGAGGCTATCCGCGTCGCGTTCGACAACGATATAACCGCCCTCGTTCGCCGCGCCGGCGGACTGAGCGTGCCCGGCGACGGACGCCGCGAGCAGGAGCATAGCAAGAAGCAGCGCGAGCCATCTCTTAGTTTTCATAGCGATTTATCCTTTCCTGCGAAAGAAGATAGTTTTGCGGTGCGCTCTGCAACGCCGCTTCCCCGCACCCGGACGAGTGCGGGGAACGTCTTTTTACTCGAAGCAGTCGCCGGTGTTGATGAAGGCATCCTTGAGGCCCGTCGGCTTGCCGGTTTCGTCGATGATCTCATTCGGCGTATCGGCAGGCACATACAGCACCGTTACCACGACGTTGCGGGAAGGCATCGTGCCGGTCACGACGCTGATGACCGGTTTGTAGCCGGGCACGTCGGGGCTGGTCACGCTGTACTCGTCGCCCGGATGGTAGGTTCCGGTATAGGTGGGCGCAGCCTCTCTGCCGTCCTCGTAGCGATACTTGATCGTGAGCGTATACTCGCTGCTCGTATCCGTATCGATGCGGGTATTGGTCACTGTGGTCACGTAGTTCACAGTGGACACGGCGGTCTGCTTGTAGCCGGGCGTATCGGGCTCGATCCAGTAATACTCGCCGCTGGTGGTGAGGGTCTTCGTGGCCGTCCAGTTGTTGGCGGCGGTGAGGGTGAAGAGCTCGGCCTGCGGGCCGCCCATGAGCACGACGCGCATAACGGCCGGACGGTCTTCAGGCTTGTCGTTCTCCCACTTCTTCACGAAGGTCAGCTTGACCGGCGCGGGCTTGATGGTGATGGTGGCGACGGCGTAGGCGGTTTCGTAATTCGGGTTAGTGGCGCGCACATACACGTGATACACGCCCACCTCGGTGAACTCCGGCCTGACGGTCGACCAGGTGTTGCCGTTGTCGGTGCTGTATTCCACCGTGGTCCCTTCGGTGAC
>JAFZRB010000204.1 GCA_017620115.1 Clostridia bacterium
CGATCTCGAAGACGGTGCCGTCGCCGCCGAGACAGACGATGCCGTCGACGCCCTCGCGCGCGGCCATGTCGGCCAGCTCGACGGCGTGTCCGGGCCGCGCGGTCTGTTCGCAGCGGTATTCGACGCCGCGTTCCCTGAGAAGGGCTTCCACCTGCGCGAGGATCGACGCCCCCGTGCCGTTGCCGGAGGTGGGGTTGGCGATGATGAAAAGCATGAAACGCACCCCTGTCATTCGTATCATAAGGCGTGGGTATAAGGATATTATAATACATGATCGGGGGTTTGAACAGGGGGATTATGGCTGTTATTGCATATTTTTAAGGCGCATGGCATTGTCATAGCGCCTTTATATCATATCTTTTAGTTGTTTTACCGCAGTGGATATCCGGCTTTATCCCTGAATGATCCAATAAGAATCAAAATCAAGTCGATTAACCAGCCTAAACCGAAAAAGCCAACAGTTAAAAGCCAAATGATGGCGGTTCCATTTTTACCGACATAGAATCTATGAGCTCCGATGAAGCCGAGAAAAAAACAGAGGAAAAATGCAGTCCATTTGCTTTTGTAGATATAACTATAAGCTCCGTTAATATTCGTGTTTGAATTCGTGTTGTTATTGACAACATTTACAATAACAGGTTGGGAAGAATTGTTTCCTGTTGATGCGCCGCAAGCTGGGCAAAACTCTGAAGATTCTGGTACCTCTTTTCCGCATTTTCTGCAATACATAGCGATTCTCCTTTCAGAAGCAATAGTCAGCTATGTATATTTTAGTAAAAATATTTACTATTGTCAAGGGTTTTTTTCTGATTCGCATATAATAAAACTGAATATAAAGATGAGATCAGGAGTGAGTCGCATCGAGTATATCAAAATTATGCGTGATTTGCGCGAAGATGCAGACAAAACTCAACAGCAGATTGCGGATGTGCTGGGGACATCACAGACGATGTATGCGAGATATGAACGCGGCGCAAATGAATTGCCGCTGAGACACTTGATCAAGTTATGTGAGTATTACCATGTGTCGGCAGATTATTTCTTGGGGTTGACAAAAAAACGTAAATAACCCGTGACGCTTTCCTCTTGAACAAATTATTATGAGGAAGGCTTTTTTCTTTCATAGTAATATGCCAAAGACAAACGAATACCTACTTCGCCTCAAAACCATCTTCAAATCTCTTCATTGACGCCCCGAATGCCTCGTCCTTATTGAACATTACGGTTTGGTAGTATTCCTCAAACGACACCAGCCGCACGTCATTGACCTCCATTGGGTCGACCTGAAACCCGCCTTCCGGTATATCGACCAAGCACCCGAACACATACAGGATCAAGCCGCTGCCGTCGTCCCAGTCGGCGTAGTATTTGTAGATTTGCCGCATGTCCTCCGGACGAAGCCTCAGCCCAAGCTCCTCCCGCGCCTCGCGGATACCCGCCTGCATGGGCGTCTCGCCGCTCATGACGCCGCCGCCAGTCACGTCCCACACGCCGGCGTAGTAGCGCGCCTTCAGAGAGCGCTGCTGCAGGATATAGCGCCCGTCGCGGCAGCGCAGTATGTCGATGGCGTGCAGGAAGTAGTCGCCGGGGCGGCTGGGCGCGTGCTTTTCGCGGATCTCGCCCGTTTTGACGCCTTCGCGGGTGTATACGTCTCTGTACTCAGGCATGGTATGAAGCCTCCGGTATGTCTTTCGTGTCTGCGCGGCGCCGCGGAGAGAAACCCGGCTACCAGCCGCGCCGTCCGGGGTTTTCGTCCTCCTCGCGGCTCACGGGATCGTCGGGCAGGGCGCGCTCGGGGCTCTCTTCCGCCTCGAAGGAGGGCGTGAACCAGTCTTGGTTTTTCATCTGGCGCAGCGCGTCGCGGCTGACGACGGTGTCCGTGCCCAGGCAGGCTGAGCAGCGCGCGCCGCACTGCGGGCATACGCAGCCCAGGCGCATGCTCTCGGAGTGCACCATGTAGGTGGCGCATTCAGGACAACTGCATCTCATCTCAAACGCTCCCTTCACGCGCGTTCCCGCTTTGCGCCAGAAGATTATAGGCGCTGCGCACGACCATCCATTCTTCGTTCGCGGGAATGACGTGCACGCTCACGGCGGAATCCGCCGCGCTGAGGACGGCCTCGCCGCGGCAGGCGCGGTTCAGCGCGCGGTCGTAGCGCACGCCGATGCAGCCGAGGCGGTCGAGCACCATTTCGCGCACGCGCCAGCTGTTTTCGCCGATGCCTCCCGTGAAGGCCAGCGCGTCCAGCCCGCCCAGCTCCACGTAGTAAGCGCCGATGTAGCGCGCGATTCCCGTCACATACACGTCCAGCGCCAGCCTGGCGCGTTCGCTGCCCGCTTCGACGGCGACTTCGATGTCTCGCAGGTCGCCGCTGGCGCCGGACAGGCCCTTCAGGCCGCCGTTTTTGCCAAGCCCGCGCAGAACCTCGTCCATCGTCAGGCCCTGCGCGAGCATGTAGGGGATGACGTAGGGATCGATGTCCCCGGCGCGCTGGGCGTGGGGGATGCCCGCCTGCAGGGAGAGGCCGAAGCTGTTGTCCACGCTCTTTCCGTCCAGTATGGCGCACAGCGAGCCGCTCCCGCCCAGATGGCAGGAGATCACGCGCCGCTTGCCGGCCAGCTTTTCGGCGATGTAGCCGTGCGAGGCGCCGTGATAGCCCATGCGCATGACGCCGTAGCGCTCGAACCATTCGTATGGCACGGGGTAGACGCGGCGCTCCAGCGGAATGGAGGCGTGGAAGGCGGTCTCGAACACGCCGATACGCGGCGCGTCCGGCATGAGCTTTTCAAACACGCGGATGGCCTCGAGATACGGCCCGTTGTGCGCCGGGGCGACGGACATCATCGCCTCCATGCCGTCCAGCACCTCCTGCGTGAGGAAATGCACGCCGCCGAATCCCCTTGAGAGAACCGTCTTGAACCCGACGGCGTCGATTTCCGCCAGCGAGGCGACCGCGCCGGTATTGGGCGCGGTGAGGCTGTTCAGGAAAAGGCGCACGCCCGCGGTGTAATCGGGGATGTCGAGGCCCGTCCGCTTCTCCTCATGCGCGCCGACGCGGCAGGAATAGATGGCGTCGCTTCCGCCCACGCGCTCGACGCGCCCCTCGGCGAGCGCGCCGAAGCCGGGCATGTCCCACAGCTTGAACTTCAGCGACGTGCTGCCCGCGTTGCAGATCAGAATCTTCATGCGCAGTCCTCCGTTCGTTCAGGCCAGATAGGCGATATCGCACGTCCGGGCGATGCCGAACGCCTCGAAATAGCGGTTTTCCAGGGGAATCCATTCGTTCATGAACCGGTCGAATTTGTCCGGATTGCGAGCCAGGATGCGCTCGCGCTGAAGCCTGGGATCGATGCCCAGGAAAACGCGCAGATCGTAGCGGGCGCGCAGCGCGGGATGCAGGCTGTAAACGCCCTCGACGATCTGCACGGGGCGCTTTCGCGTGCGCACAGCCTCGCCCAGGCCGCCGGTCTGGCAGTCGAAGGGGCGGTATTCAAAGACCGGCTCGTCCAGTCTGTCCAGGATATCGGTCTGGAATCGCTCGTAATCCACGTTGCCGCCGGGCTGGGCAAGGCGCTCGGGCGTCTTGCGCTCGAAGGGCAGGAAGAAATCGTCCATGTGGAACAGCTGCGCGTCGTACACGCGCGCGATCATGGCCGCGGCGGTGGTCTTGCCGGAAGCGCAGCAGCCGTCCAGCGCGACGCGTGCAAAACCCTGCCGTTCCAGCAGGCTGTCGATCGCGGCGAATACGTCCAGCAGGCCGCAAAGCCGCCTGGACGCCAGCCGGTAGGCGGGTGCGTAGGCCGCGCGGTAGCGCGCGCTGTGGCTGAACGGCGGATAGCCCCGCTCGCGGCAGTTCCGGCGCAGCGCGGCGACCTCGTCCGCGTCGGCGTTCAGCGCGCCTTCGCGGCACAGCGCTTCGAGCTCGTCCATGTCCCGTTCAAAGTCGGCGGGGTCTTTTTTGAAGCTGTCCGACGTTTCGACAAACAGCCCGCACACGGTTTCCGGCCGCAGGCCCATGCGCCGGGCCGGGGCCAGATACAGCCGGCACAGCCCGCCGCCGATGGGTTCGACGAGCGGCAGGCCGCCGTTGTCGTCCAGCGCTTTCATTTCGTCTTTCAGCCGCTCGAGCGCGCTTTCGCGGCTGGCGATGAGGTGGCCGCCCGCGAACGCGCCCTGATAGAGCAGCTTCGCGTAATCGGCGGCCTCCATCAGCGGATAGCGCGCGGCGTGGGCGAGGAGCAGATCCCGGTTGGTCACAGCCGATCCCTTCATTTCATAAAAAGCTGCAGACAGTATATCATTTTGGCGGACGCGCGTCAATAAAAAGCCTCGCGCTTCGCGCGACTGATATCGATCTGAGCGAATGGAAAAAGAGCGCGGGCCGGTCTTCCGACGGCGTCCCGCGCTCTTCGTCATTCTGCCTGATCAGAACTCCACTTCGAAGCTGTTCCAGGGGATATCAACCGGCTGTCCGCCGTTGATGATGTCGTCGATGTGCAGGAGCAGCGGGAACTGGGCCTCGGTTGCCTGGCCCAGCGCGATGAGCCGCCGCACGGCGCGCGCGGTGCGCGTGGCGATGACGATGGATTCCAGCGTCACGCCGGCCAGCTCCTTCATGGCCGCCTCAAAGCTCAGGCCGCGCCCCAGCAGCGTACCGATTTTGCGGGTGCGCCCGCCGAACACGGTGACGTACAGGTCGCCCGCGCCCAGAACGATGTTGTCGTCGCCGCTGCCGGAGAGGCGGATCAGGCGGCGCATCTCGCGTACGCTCTGGCCGAACAGCGCGGCCTGGGAGTTATAATGCTCCCTGCCGCCCACGCCTTCGACGCGCTCGGACAGGCCGATCGCCAGCGATACGCCCAGCGCGTAGGCGTTCTTCATGGCCACGGCGCACTCCACCCCGCGCACGTCGGTGGACAGGCTGATGTGGTAGTACTCGCATTCGAACAGTCCCTTGATCCAGCGAAGCAGTTCAGGCTCGTCGCCGCAGAAGCAGACCTCGGTGGGATCGTGGTCGGCGAGCTCATAGCTGGTGCAGGGGCCGCCCACGGCGCACAGCCGCATGCGGCGGCCCGGATGCCTGGAGCGATAGTATTCGGGATAGGAGATGAGCGTGCCGTCCGGCAGGTCGACCATGCCCTTGGTGACGCCGAGAATGGGCATGCTCTCCGGAATGATGGGGAGAATGGTTTCCGAGAACCACTCGACGCCGAAGCTCGAGACGCCGCTCACGACGAGCTCCGCGCCTTTCATGGCTTTGTCGAGCTCCGTGAAATGATAGAATCTGAAGCCTTCGGGGATGGAGCGTTTCAGCGTGAGGTGATCGTGCGTGGCAAGGGCGTGGTCGATGATGGCGTCGTCCAGGGGCGTTCCGACGAGGCGGATCTCATGGCCGTTCCCGGCGGCGGGATAGCCGATGGCAGTGCCCATCATGCCCGCGCCGATGATGGTGATGATGCTCATGTTTTTCTTCCTTCCTGCATGGTCTGAATGTGCCGTCGCCTATCATTATAGGCCTTTTTTTGTAAAAATCAAGGCACTGAGCGCTTTTCAGAAAATTCTATTGACTTTGCGGAACGGCGGTAATATAATAGGCATTAAAGATGATGACCGGGAAGAAGTAACCGGGGACAGTCCTCTCCAGAGAGCCGCCGGGCGGTGCGAGGCGGCGGGGGCGCTTCGGCGAATACATCCTGTGAGTCGCGCGCTGAACGGTTTTCGCTCAGTAGGCCGCGCCGGGTTCGCCCGTCACAGCGGGAAGGTATATGCGGCGTCATGCCGCCGTACCGGAGTGGTCGGCACAGCCGGCAATAGAGGTGGTACCGCGGTAAGTATTTATCGTCCTCTGCACTTAAGCTGCAGAGGGCTTTTTATAACCTTCTGCGCGACACAAACAGGAAGGAAGGTTTTTGTCATGCCTATCACCGAGATCCTCGCGAAGAATGCGCAGCGTTTCCCCATTGACACCGCCCTGGTCGAGATCAATCCGCAGTTCGAGCCGGAGAGCCGCATCACCTGGCGGGAGTATTCGCTCATGCAGCCCCAGCCCGGCGAAATGTTCCGGCGCGAGCTGACCTGGGGCGACTTCGACAAGAAGGCCAACCGGTTCGCCAACCTGCTGCTCACCCGCGGCTGCCGCAAGGGCGATAAGATCGCCATCCTGCTGATGAATTCCCTCGAATGGCTGCCCATCTACTTCGGCATCCTCAAATCCGGCGCCATCGCCGTGCCGCTGAACTACCGCTACACCGCCGACGAAATAAAATACTGCCTTGAAAAGGCGGATTGCACCATGCTGGTGTTCGGGCCGGAGTTCGTGGGCCGCCTCGAGGAAATCTGCGACCGCATCCCCAAGATCCGGCACATGTTCTATGTGGGCGAGGACTGCCCCTCATTCGCGGACAGCTACGACCATATGATCCGCTTCTGCTCCTCCCACGCGCCTGAAGTCGCTCTGACAGACGACGACGACGCGGCGATCTACTATTCCTCCGGCACCACGGGCTTCCCCAAGGCCATCCTGCACAAGCATCGCGCGTTGATGCACGCCGCGCTCACCGAGCAGAACCACCATCACCAGACGCACGACGACGTATTCCTGTGCATCCCGCCGCTGTATCACACCGGCGCGAAGATGCACTGGTTCGGCAGCTTCCTGGTGGGCGGCAAGGCCGTGCTGCTCAAGGGCACGAAGCCGGAATGGATCCTCAAGGCCGTTTCGGATGAGAAGTGCACCATCGTCTGGCTGCTGGTGCCGTGGGCGCAGGATATTCTGGACGCCATCGAGCGCGGCGACGTGAGGCTGAGCGACTACACGCTGGACCAGTGGCGGCTGATGCACATCGGCGCGCAGCCTGTGCCGCCGTCGCTCATCAAGCGCTGGCTCTCCGTGTTCCCGCATCACGACTACGATACCAACTACGGCCTGAGCGAATCCATCGGTCCCGGCTGCGTGCACCTGGGCATGGGCAATGTGAACAAGGTGGGCGCCATCGGCAAGGCCGGCTACGGCTGGCAGGTGAAGATCGTGGATGAAGACGGCGCGCCGGTCGCGCGGGGCGACGTGGGCGAACTGTGCGTCAAGGGCCCGGGCGTCATGGAATGCTACTACAAAGACGAGCAGTCCACAAACGAGGTGCTCAAAGGCGGCTGGCTCTACACCGGCGATATGGCCATGGAGGACGAAGACGGCTTCATCTTCCTCGTCGACCGTAAGAAGGACGTCATCATCACCGGCGGCGAAAACCTGTATCCCGTTCAGATCGAGGACTTTATCCGCAAGCACGACGCCGTGAAGGACGTGGCCGTGATCGGCCTGCCGCATCCGAGACTTGGCGAGATCGCGGCGGCCATCGTGGAGGTCAAGCCGGGCTTTACGCTCACCGAGGAAGAGTTGAACGAGTTCTGCACGGGCATGCCCCGCTACAAGCGGCCGCGCAAAATCATCTTCGCCGAAGTGCCGCGCAATCCCACGGGCAAGATCGAAAAACCGAAGCTGCGCTCCATTTACTGCGGCGAAAGCCTGGTCGCGCAGCAAATCGAGCGATAAGAATAAGGAGTGTAATGAAACATGGCTAAGCTGATGATCGGCAACGCGGCCGTCGCGCAGGGCGCCTATGAGGCCGGCGTGCGGGTGGTCGCCTCTTATCCGGGTACGCCCAGCACGGAGATCACCGAGAGCATCGTTCAGTATCCCGAGGTCTATGTCGAATGGGCCCCGAACGAGAAGGTGGCGTGCGAGGTGGCTGTCGGCGCCTCCATGGCCGGCGCGCGGTCGATGACTTGCTGCAAGCACGTGGGCTTCAACGTTATGGCCGATCCGGTGTTTACGGTGAGCTATATCGGCGTGAACGGCGGTATGGTCATCTGCGTGGCGGACGATCCCGGCATGCACTCGTCGCAGAACGAGCAGGATTCGCGCCACTACGCGAAGGCGGCGAAGATCGCCATGCTGGAGCCGGCCGATTCCGGCGAGTGCCGCGCGTTCACCAAGGCGGCGTTTGAACTGAGCGAACGGTTTGACACGCCCTTCGTCATCCGGCTTTCCACGCGCGTTTCTCATTCGCAGAGCCTGGTGGACACGGAACCGCGCGAGGAGATCGAACTGAAGCCGTATGAGAAAAACGTGCAGAAAAACGTCATGATGCCGGCCATGGCCATCAAGCGCCATGTGGCTGTTGAGGAGCGCGCGAAAAAGCTGGCTGAATTCGCGGAGACCACCGAACTGAACAAGGTTGAAGACAACGGCAGCCGCATCGGCGTCATCACCTCAGGCATTTCATACATGTATGCCCGCGAGGCGCTGGGCGATCGGGTGAATTATCTCAAGCTGGGCATGGCTTATCCCATGCCGGAAAAGAAAATACGCGATTTCGCGGCGAAATGCGACAAGGTGTTCGTGATCGAGGAGCTCGATCCCTTCATCGAGGAGCACTGCCGGACGCTGGGCCTCGAAGTCACCGGCAAGAACGCCTTCACGCCCCACCATCTGGACTACATGTTCGACTACGCCAGAGACAACGGCTACGAGCCGTCGGGAAAGGCCTGCGGGCGGCTGGTGTGCAGCGTGGTGGACGCCGGGCGCACCACGGGCTACTTCGAGGCGTGGCTGCCGGTCACGAAAAAGGGATAAGCAGGGGGGGAAGCGTATGGCTGCCATCGACCATGTGGGCGAGATCATCGCGGCGCTGGAGGCGGAATACCCCGCCGCGCTTTGCTCGCTGCAATATAAAAAGGACTACGAGCTTCTCATCGCCGTGCGGCTGTCGGCCCAATGCACCGACGAGCGGGTCAACAAGGTCGCGCCCGCGCTGTTCGCGGCGTAC
>JAFZRB010000028.1 GCA_017620115.1 Clostridia bacterium
ACGCCCGATACCCCGCCGGCCTTCATCTGGCACACCTCGCCCGATCCCGGCGTGCCGGTGGAAAACAGCCTGAACCTGGCTTCCGCGCTGTCGCACGCGGGCGTACCGTTCGAGCTGCACGTGTTCCCCGTGGGCGGCCACGGCCTGGGCCTGGCCCCGAACGAACCGCGGGTGGCACAGTGGGCCGGGCTGTGCCAGAAGTGGCTGGTGAAAGAGGGGTATGGCAGGCGGTAGACCGCGCCTTCAGGAACCCTCGCAAAGAGCGGCAAGCGTTAATCCCCTGGCTTTTCGGGGCGAAAACGCTTGCCGCTCTTTGTTTTTCTGTTTTTCCCGTCATACTGCGCCGCTTTCGCCCGCCTGTCACAGGCCCGCGATCGCCTTCATCAGCCGCTCCCTCACGAACGGCCACCGCTCGCCCGCGGGCCGCGCGCCGAAGGGCTCCGCCACCATAGCGTCCAGCCGCTTTGGCGTGACGTACATGGCGTCCACGGTCTCGCCGGGTTGGAAGACGAGGGAGCTGAGCGGCACGTCCCGCCGCAGCAGGTAGGTGAACAGGTGCACATCCCCCTTCACGCGGCGGGCGAATTCCTGCAGCTCGTCCGGCCCGGCGAGGATGCCCGTTTCCTCCCGCAGTTCCCGCATGGCGGCCTCGACGGCCGTCTCCCCCGCCAGCGCGGAGCCGCAGGTGTTTTCCCATTCGTTCGGCAGGTCTTCCTTTTCCGGCGCGCGCAGCGTGAGCAGGATCTCGCCCCGCGCATTGATCACCCAGATGTCCACGCCGATGTGATACGTACCCGGCTCCATGGGCTCGCCGCGCCGGTGCGTGCGGCCCAGCGGGCGCAGGTTCTCATCGTACAGATCCCAGTACTCCATCAGAATCATCCTCCGATTCAGAAAGCTGAACGACGGTGACTTCAATCTCGTCGAACCGGCCGTTGACCGTCTCCGCGCGCAGCACGCATACTCCCGCGCCCACTCCGGTGAGGCGGCTTCCCTCGACGGCGGCCACGGCCCCGTCGCTCACGCTCAGCGTGTAAGAAAGGTCGTCGGCCCAGCGGGGATACACCGTGGCGGCGATTTCAACGCTCTCCCCCACGCCCAGGCGCAGGGCGCGTTCGCTCAGCTCCACGCTGGCCGGATCGAGCGGGGTGAGCGAAGCCATCTCCACGAGGTAAACCGCCGGTTCCAGCGGCGAGCCGTCCGGGGCGGCCAAACCGCTGAGGGTCACGCGCCAGAGCTGGTTCTGCTCGTAGCCGTCCTGCAGGGCGGGTTCGTCCATGAGATCGGGCCGGAAGATGAGCGCCGGGCCTCCGCCGCGCCGGCTCATCTCCACGAGGCAGTAAGCGCCGTCGCGCGCGCCGTCGTCCAGGGCGGGATCGAACGCCCAGCGCGCGCCGGAGGTCAGCTCCTCCAGCAGCACCCGCGGCTCGCCCAGCGAGAGGTCGCACAGCGCGGGATTGGGCGAGACCGACCAGGGCGTCTCGGCGCGCATCAGCGCCGCCGGAAACGCGCCCTCGGCCGGCCAGAGGATGAAATCATAATCCGCCGCCGCGGAGGCGTCCGTCACGTACAGCGCCGCGTAGCTGCGCCCCTCCTCGTCCAGCGCCAGGCCGAAGCCGGTAAAAGCCATGTCTGGGCTGAGCAGCCAGCGGCGATGCGCCAGCTCGCCGAGGTTGGCGGGGGTGTCGTCGCGGGCGAACCAGTCCATGCAGTCCGCGGCCAGCGCGGGTGAAAACCAGTTGAAAGAGGCCAGGTTGCAGCCCACGGCGGCCTCCGCGGCCAGCGCGAAAAAGGCGTCGTCCATGTCGGCGGGCCGTTCAGGGGCGTGCGCCACGGCGCGCCGCGCGGCCATGAGCGCCGCGCCATGCTGCGAAAGGGCGGTGAGACGCTCGTCTTCCGCCGCCGGCGGCAATCCGGCCAGCGCGCGCAGGAAATTCATGCGCGCCAGCGCGGCCTCGACCAGCGCGGGATCGAGCGTCCCGGCGGCGTAAGGCGCGGAAAGCGAAGGCGCTTCGAGAAACGGCGATTCCGGCAGGGTCACGCCGGAGGCCGCGGCGAGGGCGCGCAGGGCGTCGCGCGAAAGGGCGCGCGCGGGCGAGGCGATCAGCGCAAGGGCGGCGAAAAGGGCGATGAAGCGGCGGAAACGGGTCATGACAAGCCTCTTTCGTGGGAATATCCGGGCAAAAATCGGGAAAAAAGCGGGGCGTAATCGTTAAAATTCAAGATTCCACGGATCGACCGTAAAATCCTGCAAAAAGGGCTTTTCTTTTATACGAAAGTATGTTAAAATGTAAGACGGCGCGTGATATCACGTCGATCGCAGTGATGATTCGCATACATATTATGCGCAAAATAAACAGGGGGAGATATCGTATGAAAGATTACACCACCGCCAACATTCGCAATATCGCTGTCGTCGGCCATGGCGGAGACGGCAAGACCACCTTGGTTGAAGCGCTGCTGTATGCGACCGGCACGATCGACCGTCAGGGCCGCGTCGAGGATGGCAGCGCCACCACCGACTACGATCCGGAAGAGCTCAAGCGGCATATCTCCATCAGCGCCGCGATGGCTCCGCTGGAGTACAAGGAAACGAAAATCAACCTGATCGACGTGCCCGGCTTCTTCGACTTCGCCGGCGAAATGGTCGGCCCGCTGGAGGTCGCCGAGGGTGCCATCATCGCCGTCAGCGCCGTGTCCGGCCTGAGCGTCGGCGCCGAGAAGGCCTACGCCGCCTGCGAGAAGAACGGCACCGCCCGCATGTTCGTCATCAACCAGATGGATCGCGAGAACGCCAACTTTGAAAAGGCGCTCGCCACCCTGACGGACAAATACGGCACCTCCGTCGCGCCCATCGAGCTGCCCATCATCGAGAAGGGCCAGTTCGCCGGCGTGGTGTGCGTGCTTGAAAACAAGGCTTACACCGGCGAGGGCAAGACCCTGAAGGAGATCCCGATCCCCGCGGACATGGCGGACGCCGTCTCCTCCGCGCGCGACGCCATCATGGAAGCCGCCGCCGGCGTGGACGAGGAGCTCATGGAAAAGTACTTCGAGAACATGGAGCTCTCGCCCGAGGACACCATCCGCGGCATTCGCCTCGGCACCAAGGAAGGCGTCGTGGTGCGCACGCCGGTCAAGGGTGTTTCGCAGCTTGGCCGCGCCACCCAGGGCGTAAAGGACATGAACATTGGTGACAAGGACGCGGTAACGG
>JAFZRB010000205.1 GCA_017620115.1 Clostridia bacterium
CTTCCGTCATCCTGAAGCAGGCCGCCGATATCGACTATGCTCCCATCTTCTTCGGTGTGGACGGCATGGACGGCATCCTCGAGATGGAGGGCTTCGACGCCGCCCTGGCCGAGGGCGTCATCCTGCTGACTCCCTTCTCCGCCTTCTCGACCGACGAGCGCACCGTCGATTTCGTGGCCAAGTATCAGGAAGTCGCCGGCGGCGACACGCCCAACCAGTTCGCGGCGGACGCCTATGACGCCGTGTACGCGCTGTACAACGCCAGCCTGGCGGCCGGCATCAACGGCGACACCTCTCCCGAGGACGCCTGCGAGCTGCTGATCGCTCAGTTTGCCGAGCTGCACTACGAGGGCCTGACCGGCGACATGACCTGGACCAGCGACGGCAAGGTCAGCAAGCTGCCGAACGCCTATGTCATCAAGGACGGCGCTTACGCGCCTTTCGGCGAATAATCCGCTTTTTTCCTCCGGCTCCGGCCAAACACCGGAGCCGGAGGATCGTTCCATAGTTCTTTGAGGTAACCAACGCTTGCCGGCGCGAAACCGCCGGCGAACGCCGGTTACCTTCAATCTGTTCATGAGGAGTTGGCGTTTCATGGTATCTTTCCTGCGGTTCCTGATCAACGGCATCAGCCTGGGCAGCGTGTACGCCATCATCGCCCTGGGCTATACCATGGTGTACGGCATCGCCAAGATGCTGAACTTCGCGCACGGCGACGTCATCATGGTGGGCGCGTACATCGCCTTCTGCGCCATGGCGTATCTGAGCCTGCCGCCGCTCGTGGCGGTGCTGCTGGCCATGATCGTGTGCACTGCGATGGGCGTCGTCATAGAGGGCCTGGCCTACCGGCCGCTCAGGCAGGCCGCGTCGCTGGCGGTGCTGATCACGGCCATCGGCGTGAGCTATTTCCTGCAGAACGCGGCGCTGCTCATCTGGAGTTCCAACCCGAAAATCTTCCCCTCAGTGTTTGCCGTCGGCTCGATCCGCCTGTTTGACGGCGAGCTGGTGATTTCCAGCGAGACGCTGCTGACCATCGCCGCAAACATCGTCATCATGGTGGCGCTGACGCTGTTCACAGGCCGCACGAAGATGGGCAAGGCCATGCGCGCCGTGTCCGAGGACAAGGGCGCGGCGGAGCTGATGGGCATCAACGTCAACCGCACCATTTCCCTCACCTTCGCCATCGGTTCGGCGCTGGCTGCCGTCGCGGGCGTGCTGCTGTGCTCCGCCACCACCGTGCCGGTGACGCCCACGCTGGGCTCGATGCCGGGTATCAAGGCGTTTACCGCGGCCGTATTTGGCGGCATCGGCTCGATTCCCGGCGCGATGCTGGGCGGCATGCTGCTGGGTATCATCGAAATACTGGGCCGCGCGTTCGTGTCCAGCGAGCTGTCCGACGCGATCGTGTTCGCGGTGCTGAGTATCGTGCTGCTGTTCAAGCCGGCGGGCCTTTTGGGCAAGCCGGTGCGCGAGAAAGTGTGAGGTGGTCGTCGTGAAGCTGAAAAAGAAAACGGTCAGCAATCTCATCACCTACGCCCTCGTCGTCGCCGCGTTCATATTCTGCCAGTCGATGATCGCAAACGGACAGATGACCCGCGCCCTGAAGGGACAGATGGTGCCCATCTGCGTATACATCGTCATGGCCGTGTCGCTGAACCTGGTGGTAGGCATTTCCGGAGAGCTGAGCCTCGGACACGCGGGTTTCATGAGCATCGGCGCGTTCTCCGGCGCCATCGTGTCGGCCTGGATGCTGGGCGCGCTCGGGCTTGAGAACACCGTGCTGCGCCTCATCCTCTCGATGCTTGTGGGCGGCGCGATCGCCGGCGTGTTCGGCGTGCTGATCGGCGTCCCGGTGCTGCGGCTGAGGGGCGACTACCTGGCCATCGTGACGCTGGCCTTCGGCGAGATCATTCGCAATGTGATGAACTGTATGTACTTTTCGCTGGACGGCAGCCGCCTCCATGCGTCCTTCAACAATCCCAATCTGCCGGGCGCGATGCTGGTCAACGGTCCCGCCGGCGCGACGGGCATCCAGAAGATTTCCACCTTCCCGGTGGGGTTTGCGCTGATTCTGTTCGCGCTGTTCGTGGTGCTGAACCTCATCGACAGCCGTTCGGGCCGCGCGATCATGGCGGCCCGCGACAACCGCATCGCCGCGGAGGCCATGGGCGTCAACGTGACCAAATACAAGATGATGGCCTTCGTCACCTCGGCCGTTCTGGCCGGTATGGCGGGCGCGCTGTACGGGCTGAATTTCTCTACCGTGTCGGCCGGTAAGTTCAAATTCGACACGTCCATCCTCGTGCTGGTGTTCGTGGTGCTGGGCGGCATCGGCAATATCAGGGGCTCGATCATCGCCGCGGCGCTTCTGACCGTGCTGCCGGAGCTCCTGCGCGCCTTCGCGGATTACCGCATGCTGATTTACGCCATCGTGCTGATCCTGGTCATGCTGGCGACAAACAACCCCATCATCCGCTCGCTGATCAACGGGCTGGTTCGCCGCGGCCGCAGGGCGGCTTCGGCGGGCGCTGAGAAGGGAGGCGCGGCGCAATGAGCGAAACATTCAAAAAACGGCCCGCCACCAAGATGGTGCCCGCGCCCAGCCACGGCATCATTCCCGAACGCGACCTGTACGCCTCGCCAGTGCTTGAGGCGCGGCATCTGGGCATTGAATTCGGCGGGCTGAAGGCCGTCGAGGATTTCAACCTCATCATCGGCAAAACGGAGATCGCCGGCCTGATCGGCCCGAACGGCGCGGGCAAGACCACCGTGTTCAACCTGCTCACCAGCGTATATCAGCCCACGATGGGCACCGTGCTGCTGAACGGACGCGATACGGCCGGCATGAACACCGTTCAGGTGAACAAGCTGGGCATCGCCCGGACGTTCCAGAATATCCGCCTGTTCGGAAACCTTTCGGTGGAGGACAACGTGCGGATCGGCCTGCACAATCAGATCAGATACGGCATGTTCACGGGCATCTTCCGCCTGCCGGGCTACTGGAAACAGGAGAAACAGCAGCATGAGCGCGCGCTGGAGCTTCTGAGCCTGTTCGACATGCAGGATATGGCGGGCCATCGGGCTGGGTCGCTGCCCTACGGCGCTCAGCGCCGGCTGGAGATCGTGCGCGCGCTGGCAACGGGGCCGTCGCTCCTGCTGCTGGACGAACCGGCGGCGGGCATGAATCCGCATGAGACGGAAGAGCTGATGAACAACATCATCAGGATTCGCGACAAATTCCAGATTGCGGTGCTGCTGATCGAGCACGACATGAATCTGGTCATGGGCATCTGCGAGGGCATCTGCGTTCTGAACTACGGCCGGATCATCGCCAAGGGCACCGCGGAGGAGATCCAGAACAACCCCGTGGTGATCGAGGCCTATCTGGGCAAAAAGAAGGAGGGCTGACGCGATGGGCGAGACGAAGAGCCTCTTGAAGGTGGACGACATCCACGTTTATTACGGCAGCATTCACGCCATCAAGGGCGTGTCCTTCGAAGTGAACGAGGGCGAGATCGTGACGCTGATCGGCGCGAACGGCGCGGGCAAGAGCACCACGCTGAACACGGTCGCTGGCCTGCTCAAGCCGCGCTCGGGCAGCATCTGGTTTGAAGGCCGTTCGATCACCGGCATGAGCGCCAGCCGGATCGTGTCGCTCGGCATGGCGCTGTGCCCGGAGGGCCGGCGCGTGTTTCAGCAGATGACGGTGCGCGAAAACCTGGAGATGGGCGGCTATTCGCGTCTTCCGCAGGAGATTCCGGCCGCGCTGGACAATGTGTTCAGGCGCTTTCCCCGGCTGAAGGAACGCGAAAAGCAGATCGCGGGCACGCTGTCCGGCGGCGAGCAGCAGATGCTGGCCATGGGCCGCGCGCTGATGAGCAAGCCGAAGCTGCTCATGCTGGACGAGCCGAGCATGGGCCTCGCGCCCATCCTGGTGGAGCAGATTTTCGACATCGTGAAGGAGTTGAACGAGACGGGCGTGACGATCCTGCTGGTGGAGCAGAACGCGCAGATGGCGCTTTCCATCGCCGACCGCGCCTATGTGCTGGGCACCGGCCTGATCACGCTCTCCGGCACCGCCTCCGAAATACTCGCCGACGACCGCGTCCGCGCCGCTTACCTCGGCGGCTGATCCGCTGTCGCCGCTTTCCCCGATAATCTTTTCAATAAAAATGCGACATCTGAGGGCACCTTTTCCGCTCTGGCTTCGTTCCGCCGCGATCAGCTTTGCCAGAACGAAAACCTCCTCCTGTCGCATTTTTCATTGAAAACAATATGAATTGCAAATTTCTAATTGATACTTCATTCATACCTGTCCAGCTCGTCCAGCTTCCTGGTGATCGCCCGGCTTCGCGCCGCCGCGGTATCCAGCTCGCCGGTAGCCTGATCGAGGCGCTGGCGCATGCGCTCGAGCGTCTCGCCGAAGCGGCCGAACTCGCCGCGCAGCGTGCCCAGCAGCTGCCACACCTCGCCCGTGCGCTGTTCGATGGACAGCGTGCGGAAGCCCAGGCTCAGACTGTTGAGCAGCGCGGCCAACGTACTCGGGCCGGCGATGACGACGCGGTGCCGCTCGCGGGCGTCGTCCGCCAGGCCGGGCCGGCGCAGCGCCTCGGCGTATAGGCTTTCGACGGGCAGGAACATGACGGCGAAATCCGTCGTATAGGGCGGCTTCACGTATTTCTCGCCGATCTTTTTGGCCTGCTCCAGCACGGCCCTTTGCAGCTCCGCGCCGGCGCGGTCGATGGCAGCCCGGTCGGCCTGCTCCGAGGCGTCGATCAGGCGCTGGAAAACATCCAGCGGGAATTTGCTGTCGATGGGCAGCAGCAGCCCCTCGCCGTCGCGGCCCGGCAGGCGCACGGCGAATTCCACGCGCTCCTGCGAATCGGGTACGACCGGCGTGTTTTCCAGATACTGGCTGGGCGTCAGTATGTCGCGCAGCAGCGCGCCGAGCTGGATCTCGCCCCATATGCCGCGGGTTTTGACGCCCTGCAGCACCTTCTTCAGATCGCCCACGCCGCTGGCCAAAGCCTGCATTTCGCCAAGGCCCCGATGCACCTGCTCCAGTTGGCTGCTCACCTGCTGGAACGACTGCCCCAGGCGCTTTTCGAGCGTGGCGGTGAGCTGCTCGTCGACCAGCCGGCGCATGTCGCCCAGCTGCCGCTCGTTGGTCTGCGCCAGCGCTTCCAGGCGCGCTTCCAGCCGGTCTCCCAGCTGTTGCGTGCGCGTTTCCGCGTTCTGAACGCCGTTCGCGCTGAGCTGCAGCACCGCGTTGA
>JAFZRB010000206.1 GCA_017620115.1 Clostridia bacterium
ATACGGGATGATATGCACCGCCGCCTGATAGACCAGCGAGAGCAGCATGATCTGCACGCACAGCCGCTTGCGGACCAGAAGGCCTTTGATGCAGCCGCTGTACTCATCAATATGGCGGCGCGCTTTGGCGACCGCCGCCTCTCTGTCCTTCACCAGCTTCAGCCTGCTCAGCAGCGTAAAGACCCACTCCGTGGCCCAGGCCACGGCCTTGGGAAAGATGACCGACAGCAGGATAACCAGCGGGAAGAACGCGTAGAACAGCAGTCCGATCCAGGCCGTCACGCGGATGGTGTCGCTCAGGATCAGGTCGCCGCAGAAGGCGAACATACCGATCGCCAGCGCGATAAACGCCAGCTGCATCGACATGAACGCCGCCAGCGGTATGGCCGCGCTCTCGGCCGCGGAGTAGCCGTTCTTCGTGAGATAATAGATCTGGAAAGGCTGGCCGCCTACGGCGCCGGGCGTGATGTTGTCGTAATACCGGCCCATGATCACCGTGCGCAGCGCCACCCGCCAGCTGGAGCGGCCCGTCGTCCGGTTCATGATGAGCACCAGCTTGGCCGTGCCCGCGGCGATGGCCAGCGCAAAGCACAGAAGAGCCGGCAGCAGCAGCTCCCAGCGTACCTCAAGATCCTGGAGCCGCGCGTTATCGCCGGAGAACTCCGAACGCGCCGTCCAGGCGATCACTATAACATTCAAAAGCACAAACGCAGCCGTCAGCAGCCGCTTGTGCGTCTTTGCATTCGACTTCTTGTTAATGGCAGTTGGCTCCCCTCTGCGATAAGCCGCTCATTTCCCCTTTAAAATTCGCTCATGGCAGGCGTTTTTCCTGCCGCTTCGCGATTAGAATTTGCTATGAGGTTATGCGCTCATCACAACTGTTTCGCAACGTCTCTTACAGGATGTAGCGTTTCAAATCGCGCTGGCGATCCTCGATGCCCATTTGTTTCTTCACATATTCCGCGTCGACGACCACCTTGACCTCCGGGCAGTCCCCTCCGCCCGCGTTGAAGGCGATGTCGCCCAGCATTTCTTCCAGTACTGTGTGCAGGCGGCGCGCGCCGATGTTTTCCATCTTTTCATTGGCGGCGTAAGCCTGTTCGGCGATCACCTGCAGCGCGGATTCGTCGAACTGAAGGTCGACCTTGTCCACGGCCAGCAGCGCCTGATACTGGCGGATGAGCGCGTTTTCGGGCTGCGTCAGGATCTGTTTATAGTCCTCCACGGTGAGCGGCTTCAGCTCGACGCGCACCGGGAAGCGTCCCTGCAGTTCGGGGATCAGATCGGATACCTTCGACACATGGAAAGCGCCTGCCGCGATGAACAGAACATGGTCTGTCTTAACCGGGCCGTATTTTGTCTGCACGGTGCAGCCCTCCACGATGGGCAGGATATCCCGCTGCACGCCCTCGCGCGACACGTCCGGGCCGTGGCCGGACGCCTTGCCCGCTACCTTGTCGATCTCGTCGATGAACACGATGCCGTCCTGCTCGGCCTTTTCGATGGCCTCGCTGTAAACGGCGTCCATGTCGATCAGGTTCTGCTCCTCCTCGTTGATGAGGATACGGCGCGCCTCGCGCACCTCGACCTTGCGCAGCTTGGTCTTTTTGGGCAGGATGCCGCCCAGCACGTCGTTCATATTCACGTCGGTGCCGGGAATATCATTGTGCGGGACGACCTCTTCCACCTCGATTTCAACCGTCTGATGCTCCAGCTCGCCCGCGCGCAGCTTCGCGATGACCTCGCCGCGCCGACGGGCCACCTGCTCTTTTTCCTCGGGCGGCATATCGGGCGTGCGGGGCTTTGTGCCCAGCAGCAGGTCGATGGGATTGGAGCTCCTGCGGGGCGACTGGGGCTGAAGAATCAGGTCGGCCAGCCTCACCTCGGCGGCTTCGCAGGCCTTCACGTGCACGCGCGCCTGATGGATCTCCTTCGTAAGGCGGATAGACGCCTCGACAAGGTCGCGCACGATGGTCTCAACGTCGCGGCCCACATAGCCGACCTCGGTGAATTTCGTGGCTTCGACCTTCACGAACGGCGCGTCTACCAGCTTGGCCAGCCTGCGCGCGATTTCCGTTTTGCCGACGCCGGTCGGCCCTACCATGAGGATGTTCTTCGGCGTCACTTCCTCCTGCATTTCAGGGGAAAGCTGTGCCCGGCGATAGCGGTTTCTCAGGGCCACGGCCACGGCCTTCTTGGCGTCCTCCTGGCCGATGATGTAGCGGTTCAGCTCGCGAACGATCTCGCGCGGCGTCAGCTTATTCACAGTCGATCACCTCCACGCGGATGTGATCGTTGGTAAACACGCAGATGGACGCGGCGATGCGCAGCGCTTTTTCGGCGATTTCCGGCGCGGAAAGCGCCGTGTTCTCCATCAGCGCGCGCGCCGCGGCCAGAGCGTAGTTGCCGCCGGAGCCGATGGCCAGCACGTCGTCGTCCGGCTCGATGACCTCGCCCGTGCCGGAGAGAAGGAGCAGGTTCTCCTTGTCCGCGCAGATCAGCATGGCCTCCAGCTTGCGCATGGCCTTGTCCTGACGCCATTCCAGCGCCAGCTCGACCGCCGCGCGCTGCAGATTGCCCGCGAACTGAGTCAGCTTTTCCTCCAGCCGCTCGCACAGCGCGAACGCGTCCGCCACGGAGCCCGCGAAGCCCGTGACGACCTTGCCGCCGAAGATGCGCCGCACCTTGACCGCCCCGTTTTTCATCACAACGTTCTCGCCCATCGTCACCTGGCCATCGCCGGCCACGGCCGTTTTCCCGTCGCGGCGCACGGCGCAGATCGTCGTTCCCTTAATGGTCATTTTCTCTATCCTCCACAAGTATCAGGGGTTGTATTTTTCGATCGTTTCCTTCATCGTCTCCAGCGCCCGCTGGCTCAGGCGCTCATAGCGGGCCTTCTTGCCGCCGCGCGGCCGCTCGTCAAGCGCGTCGAGAATGCCGAAATTGGCGTTCATCGGCTGAAAATCGGCGGTCGGCGTGATCGTGTGGCGCATCAGCGCGCCCATGACGGTCTGGCCGGAGAGGCATATCTCCTCCCGGCCCTGCAGCCGCATCGCCAGCGCGATGCCCGCGGTCATGCCGCTTGCCGCCGACTCCACATAGCCCTCCACGCCGGTCATTTGCCCGGCGAAACGGATCAGCGGGTTGGCTTTCAGCGCGTAATTCCCGGCAAGAACCTGCGGGCTTTCGAGATAGGTGTTGCGGTGCATCACGCCGTAGCGCGCGAACTCGGCGCGCTCAAGGCCCGGAATCATGCCGAATACGCGCCTCTGCTCGTCCCATTTGAGGCGCGTCTGGAAGCCCACCATGTTGTAAAGCGTTCCCGCCACGTTGTCCTGCCGCAGCTGTACGACCGCAAAGGGCTGCCGGCCCGTATGGGGATCGACGAGCCCCACCGGCTTGAGCGGCCCGAACGCCAGCGTCATGCGGCCGCGGCCGGCCAGTATCTCCACGGCCAGGCAGCCTTCAAACACCAGCTTCTTTTCAAAATCATGCACTTCGGCCAGTTCGGCGGACACCAGCGCGTCATAGAAGGCGTTGTATTCCGCCTCGGTCATCGGGCAGTTGACGTAGTCGTCGCCCTCGCCGCGCCCATAGCGCGAAGCCCTGAAGGCGCGCGTCATGTCGATGGATTCCGCCGTCACGATGGGCGCCTCCGCGTCGAAGAAATGCAGCGCGCGCATACCGGGCAGCCGGGCGACGGCCTCCGCCAGCGCTCCGTCGGTCAGAGGGCCCGTGGCGATGACGCACGGCGCGTCGGGTATATCGTCCACGCGCTCGCGCGCCACTTCGCACAGAGGATGGTTTTCCAGCGTTGCCGTCACGATGGCGGAGAACCTCTCCCGGTCCACCGCCAGCGCGCCGCCCGCGGGCACGCGCGCTTCCTCCGCCGCGCGCAAAATCAGCGAATCAAACAGCTTCATTTCGGCCTTCAGAAGGCCGGAGGCGTTGGTGAGGTGCTCCGCCTTGAGCGAATTGGAGCACACCAGCTCCGCGAAACCCGCCGTGACGTGCGCGGGCGTGGTATGCGCGGGCCTCATCTCGACGAGGCGCACCGGAACGCCGCGTTTCACGAGCTGCCAGGCCGCTTCGCTGCCCGCCAGGCCCGCGCCGACGACGGTTACTCTATTCGTCACTGTCGCCGCCTCCGCTGTTTTCGGCCTCGACGCGGCAGCGGCACTGTTCGTTCACGCACACGTGCCACACCTCTCCCTTGCGCCCGCGCTTCAGCACCATGCGGCCGCCGCACTGAGGGCATTTGTCCGCGACAGGCTGCTCCCAGCTCACAAACTGGCAATCCGGATAGTGTTCGCAGCCGTAGAACTTGCGGCCCTTGCGGCTCATGCGCTCGATCAGCCGCCCGCCGCATTCCGGGCAGGGCGCGTCGATGTACTTGAGCAGCGCCATCGTGTGATGACAGGCCGGGAAGTTCGGGCAGGCCAGGAAGCGGCCGTAACGGCCCATCTTGTAAACCATCATGGCCCCGCACTTTTCGCAGGGAACATCGGATACCTCGTCGACGACCTCTACCTTCTCGATCGACGCCTCGGCTTTTTCGAGCGTCGCTTCAAACGGGCCGTAGAATTCGGAAACGACATCATGCCAGTCCAGCTTGCCCTCCTCGACCTCGTCCAGCTTTTCCTCCATGCCGGCGGTGAACTGGATATCCACGATGTCCGGGAAATGCTTCTTCATCATGTCGGTCACCACGAGGCCAAGCTCCGTGGGATGCAGGCGCTTGTTCTCGCGGGAAATATAGCCGCGCGTCATGATCGTCGTGATCGTCGGCGCGTAAGTGGACGGCCGGCCGATGCCCTTGTCCTCGAGCGCGCGCACCAGCGAGGCTTCCGTATATCTCGGCGGCGGCTGCGTGAATCTCTGATTCGATTCCACATCCTCCAGCGAGGCCGCGCCGCCCTCGGTCAGCACGGGCATGCCGTCGTTCTCCTCGGCCTGCGCGTCGTCCTGGCCTTCCTCATAGACCACCGTAAAGCCCGGAAAACGCAGGTGCATGCCGCTCGCGCGCATGACGACGCCCCCGCCGACGATGTCGGCCGACAGCGTGTCATAGACCGCGGGCGTCATCTGGCTGGCCACGAAGCGCGCGTAGATGAGCTTGTACAGCTTGAACTGATCGCGCGACAGCGACGACTTTATCTGCTCTGGCCGGCGCATGACGTCGGTCGGGCGGATGGCCTCGTGGGCGTCCTGCGCGATCTTGCGGCTCTTGTAATGGTTGGGCTCCTCGGGCAGGTAATCCGCGCCGTAGGTCTCGCCGATCAGGCCGCGAACGGCCTCGACGGCCTCCTCGGACACGCGCGTGGAGTCGGTTCGGATGTAGCTCACCAGGCCCTGCGTTCCCTCGCCCTCGATATCCACGCCTTCATAGAGCTGCTGAGCGATCTGCATGGTCTTGAGCGTGGTGAAGCCCAGCTTGCGCGAAGCCTCCTGCTGCAGGTTCGAGGTGGTGAACGGCGGCGCCGGATACTTCTTCCGCTCGCCAAGGCGCACCGAGTTGATGGTAAAGGAGGCCTTTTTCATCCGCTCGACGACCTTTTCGGTCTCATCTCCGCTGCGCAGCTCGTCCTGGCCGTCGCACGACACGAAGCGCGTCGTGAATTCCTCGCCGTCGGACGTCCTGAAGCGGCCCTGCACCGTCCAGTATTCCTCCGGCACGAACTCGTCGATCTCGTGCTCGCGGTCGCAGATCATGGCCGTCGCGACCGACTGCACGCGGCCCGCGCTCAGGCCCTTGCGCACCTTCGCCCACAGCAGCGGGCTGATCTTATAGCCCACCAGCCTGTCCAGCACACGGCGCGCCTGCTGCGCGTTCACCAGATCCATATCGATGGGGCGCGAGGATTTTATGGCGCTCTTCACCGCCTTGTTGGTGATTTCAAAAAACTCCACGCGGTTGACGTCCTTTTCGTCGAGGCCGAGCACGGTGGCCAGATGCCATGAGATGGCCTCTCCCTCGCGGTCCGGGTCTGTCGCGAGGAAGATCTTGCTGGCGTTTTTGGCTTCCTTGCGGATGCGATCCAGGATCTCGCCGCGCCCGCGGATGGTGATATACTTGGGCGTGAAGCCATGCTCGATATCAACGCCGATCTGCGATTTGGGCAGGTCGCGGACATGTCCCTGCGAAGCCTCGACCTTATAGCCGCGGCCCAGGAATTTGCCGATGGTGTGCGCCTTCGCGGGCGACTCGACGATCACGAGTTTGTGCGTTGTCATGGAATATCCCTAACCTCCGTCGATTTATGAATATAGATCTTATCGCATTATAATACTGCGCGGTAAAGTTTGCCGGCTGACTGTCTTATTATTCCCTGCATTTCAAGGATTGTCAAGAGTGAATTTAGGTTGGAAGATGACATTTTCATAATATTTGCCAGTTCGTCGAAGGATTTTTCCTCAAACTTCAGAATCTCCACCAGCCGGCGCGAAGTTTCGTCCAGCTCTGCCAGCGCGTCGGCCGCCAGGGCTTCAGGCTCGTTGATCCGCTTCCAGCCGAAGTAGTTCAGCACCTCTTCCTCGCCCAGGCAGGCCAGCGCGCCTTCGACCAGCAGCCGATTCGGACCTTCGCTCGCCGCCGCGTACACCGAGCCGGGCATGGCGAAGCGCGGCCGGTTCTGAACGCGGGCGTAATTCATGGTGATCATCGCGCCAGAGCGGGCCGTGCCCTCGGTCATGAGCACGCCGTCCGCGAGGCCGCTGATGATGCGGTTGCGCGCCGGGAAATGGTGCGTGGCCGGCTTGACGCCCGGCCGGTACTCCGACGCCAGCGCGCCGCCTTCGTCCAGGATGCGCTGCGCCACGTCCTCGTTCTCGCGGGGATAGATGATCTCCGGCCCGGAGGCCAGCACCGCCACCGTGGGCGAGCCGCCGTTCAGGCAGCCTTCGTGCGCCTTGCGGTCCGCGCCCAGCGCCAGGCCGCTCATGATGGTCACGCCGTTGGCCGCCAGCCGCTCCGCGACGGTTTCCGTGAACCGCGCGCCGTCCACCGTCACCCTGCGCGAACCCACGATGGCAAACGTCCGCTCCGCGTTCAGAGCTTCCCTGTTGCCGCGCACGAACAGCGTGGGCGGCGCGTCCGGGATGCTGCGCAGCCGGTCCGGATAATCATCGTCCATCTGGATGAGCGCGGCTGTTCCGCTTTCCTCCATGGTTCCAAAAAGCTCGTCGAGATAATCCTGGCTGCGAGCCTTCTTCAAATGGGCGTAGACCGCGGGCGTGAGGAGTTTTTTGGCCAGTATCAGCTGATCCCACACGTAGCCGGGCTCGCCGTACTCGTTGATGAGCTGATAAAATTGGGCCGCGCCCACGCCCTGTATGCTGGAGAGCCATATCCAGTATTTTTGCTGATCGGAATAATACACTTTGACCTCCGCGCTCGGATAACAAGATTTAATTAGCAATTAGTAATTAGCAATTTGTATTGTTCTGAAAAAATGATTTGTCGTTTTCTTATTTGCACAAACTTAATTTCTAATTGCCAATTGCTAATTTCTAATTCACCCTTATCCCCAATACTTTCGATCCAGCGTGCGATACTGCACCGCTTCCGCGACGTGAGCAAGCTCAATCATGTCGCTGCCCGCCATGTCCGCGATGGTGCGGGAGACTTTCAATATGCGTGTGAAGGCGCGGTTGGAGAGCTTCATGGTGTCGCACGCCTTCATGAGCATCTTCTGGGCGTCCGGCTTCATTTTGCAGAACTCGGTGATGGAGCGCGCGTCCAGCCGGGCGTTGCACTGTATGTTCCGGCCGGCGTAGCGCCGCCGCTGAACAGCGCGCGCCTGCTCCACGCGCTCGCGAACCGCGGCGGAGCTTTCCTCCAGCGAGTCGTCCGCGATGCGCTCGGGCGGAACGCTTTCGATCTCAATGTGCAGATCGATGCGATCCAGCAGCGGCCCGGAGATGCGGTTGAGGTAACGCCGAATCTCCATCTGAGAGCAGCGGCAAGCCTGCGTGCGCGAGCCGTAATTGCCGCAGGGACAGGGATTCTTTGGGACGTAGGTTTTGATACAATTTAACGATGCACCCCCTGTGCACCCCCTAAACCCGGCTTTTGCACCCCCTAATGCAACGCGTTCTGCTCGTCATTCTCCTCCTCGAAGGCGGCGTATTCTTCTTCGTCGTAGACGTTCATGATCACCCGAGAGTCGGATTCGAACTCCTCGTCGCTGCTCCCGACCTCCTGGCCGCGGCGCTCCGCACTGTTTTCCTCATGTTTTTCCCGGCTGTCCGCCACGAAATCCTCCCAGTACTGCGCGCCCTGCTCGCCGGTGAAATAGCGGCTCTGATAATCCCGCTCCTCGAACATTTCGGTGATGCCCTGGGCGGTGTCCACCCGGAAGGTGCTGCGGGAGGTGGGGCTCATGATGGCGAAGGCCTGGCCCCGGGGGGCCTGGACGATCTGCTCCTGTTCGTTTTCGTTGATGCCGCCCGCGTTCTCATAGAGCCGCACCAGGTCCTGGATATCGTTGGGTGCCAGGGCAAAAATGAAGCTGTACTGGCAGGCGTTGATGATGGCGGTGCTCTTCCGCGCCAGCTCCTCGGAGCCCACGAAGTCCTTGATGTTCTG
>JAFZRB010000207.1 GCA_017620115.1 Clostridia bacterium
CGGAGGCGTACTCAGAGGACAGGCCCTGAATGGTGTAGATGTAGCGGATGGAGTTGTACTCCAGCTCGGGGTTCTTCAGCATGTAGTCGGAGAACTGACGGGTGCCGTCCTCGTTGGTCCAGTGGATGACGACTTCCTCGCCCTTGTCCTTGTGCAGCTGGTCGATCGCCTTTTCGGGGCCGAAGACCATCAGCTCGGTGCCTTCGTAGCTGTACAGCCAGTCGAGGGCCTTGAAGGACTCAACGGGGTTGGGGTTGGTGGTGGAGATGCCCCAGTACTGGCCGTTCTCGCCGTTCACGATCGGGCGGGCGAAGCCGTTGATCTCGCCGATGGAATCCTCATCCTTGGCGGGGGCGGTCAGGCCGATGAGCTCGAAGTCGGGGTTGCCGGTGCCGGCCTTGCCGACGGCGATGTCTTCCTGGGTCTCCCAGTTGCCGATGGCGCACATCACGGACTGGCCGGAGGTGACCATGGCCTCAGCGTCGGAGTGGTTGCGGTTGGTGGAGTCGATGTCGATCAGGCCTTCCTGATACCACTGCTTCATCATAGCCAGCCAGTCCTTGTAGGCGGGCTCAAGCTGCGCGTAGGTGACCTTGCCTTCCTCGTCGAGCATGAAGCCGTTGGTGGTCACGCCCAGCCAGGAAGCCAGATAGTCGCCGTTGTAGTAGTAGGAGGAATTCAGTTTCTCGAGCGCCAGGGGAACCACGACGCCCTCGACATCCTTCATGGCGACCAGAACGTCATGAATCTGATCGATGGTCTCCGGAACGTCCAGATCGAGCTCGTCGAGCAGGTCGCCGCGGATGACCATGCCGGTGTGCTGCTGGCCCAGAACGGGAACGCGCTGGGAAGCGGCGCCGAAGCGGAACATGCCGGTATCGGTCTTGAAGTTGGCGGCCGCGGTCTCATCCCAGTTGGTGTGAGCCTCGGTCAGGTAGTAGTAGCCGTACTTCTCGATGTAGGGGTTCAGGTCGACCAGCACGCCGTCGGCGATGGCGCCCTCGACGCCGCCGATGTAGTAGCTGTTCCAGTTGCCGGTGATCCAGATGTCCGGCAGGTCGCCGGAAGCGACGGTGGTGTTGAAGAAGGTGCCGTCATCGTTGAGCGGCGGATGGATGAAAGTGAAGTCCAGGCCGGTCTTCGCTTCCCACTCCAGGATGGCGACGTGCTCGTCGTAGGTCAGATAGGCCTTCTCGTAGCCGGCCTCGGTGCCCATGTACACCTTCAGCTGCGGTACGGAGCCGTCGCTGATGGGCAGGTCGTACTTCTCCGGGATCGCCGGCAGGTCGACGGCCAGGGCCGCGACGCTCGTCATGAGCAGCGCGACGACCAGCAGAAGGGAAACCAACGTCTTCTTCATGTGAAAAAACCTCCTGAATAATATTTCCTAAACGGGCTTGCGCCCGCAATAGGCCGAGTGTAAAAAGCGAAGCGCGCATCGGCTGTCGCACGTTGGCGATATGCCGCATCAAACAATTCTATTTTATACGATTTCTCCGTTTTTGTAAAGTTCTTTTTTGTCTTTTTCCGGGTTGTTTTGATGCCTTTTTTGCAGCCCATAAAACAGCCTATAAAATGAAGCGCCCGGGCATCGCGGCCTGGCGCTTTTTTTTCGACAATTTGCCGGAAATCGCAAAAAAAACTATCCCCAAAAACGAAAAATTGTGCTATACTGTCTGCATAGCTTCAGGGCATCGTCCTCTTTCGATCCCTGGTTCATCAAATCAAGTTAAGGAGGTTTTCTGTTATGAAGTTCACCCGTGTGATCCTTGCGCTGCTTCTTGCCGCGTGTATGATCCTGCTCACCGCCTGCGGGTCCGACAACAAACCCGAGCCGACTGCCGCGCCTACGGCAGAGCCAACCGCCGCGCCCACGGAGCCGCCCGCCGAGGCTTCCGCCACCGACGAGCCCGCCCCGGAAGCCACCGCGGAGGCCGCTGAGCCCGAAGCCACGGCGCAGCCCGGCACCGAAATCGCCGCCAGCGGCATGACCGTGATCGGCGTGGGCGGCACCGGAACCGCCAGCGACACCAAGACCACCCTCACCAGCGCCACCTCCAACGTGGAAGTGGACGACAACGGCTGGGTCGCCATCGCCAGCGGCTACGACTACATCATGGCCATCCAGGCGGACGGCACGCTGTGCGGCTGGGGCATGAACGACTTCGGGCAGGTCGGCTCCGGTACCTATAAGGATCCCTGCGTCATGGCCGTTCAGGCCGTGCTGAAGGACATCGCCGCCGTGGACGCCGGCAAGAAGCACACCGCCGCCGTCGGCACGGACGGCACGCTCTACCTCTGGGGCCGCAACCACAACAGCCAACTGGGCGACAACACCCACCAGGGCCGCGACGAGCCCGGCATCGCCAAGAGCCTGGTCGAGACCGGCGAGAAGATCATCGACATCGCCCCCGGCGACACGCTGACCTTCGCCCTGGCCGAGGACGGCACCCTCTACGGCACCGGCGACAACGGCAAGGGCCAGCTGGGCGGCTATGACGGCGACGAAGCGCCCATGCCGGCGGCTGTGGCCGAGAACGTGGCCAGCGTATACACCGCCGGCGAGTTCTCCATCATCATCAAGAAGGACGGCACCATCTGGGGCGCCGGCAGCAACAAGCGCGGTCAGCTCGGCCTGGGCGAGGACGTGAAGTCCGTGAACGTGTGGACCGAGATCACCAGCATCTCCGACGTGGCTTCCTTCGCCCTGGGCGAGGAGTTCACCCTGGCGCTCAAGAACGACGGCACCGTTTGGTCTGTGGGCCGCAATAACCGCGGCCAGCTGGGCACCGGCAGCGAAGAAAAGGCCGTATACGAATGGACGCAGGTGGCCGAAGACGTGAAATCCGTATTCGCCGGCGTTGAGACCGCGGGTATGGTCAAGAACGACGGCACCCTGTGGATGTGGGGCCTGAATGACTGCGGCCAGGTCGGCTGCGGCGAAAAGGGCAACAAGTCCACGCCCGTGCAGGTGCTCGACGATGTCAAAATGGCGGACTGCGGCCAGAGCCATGGCGTTGCCCTGAAGAACGACGGCAGCATCTGGGTCTGGGGCCAGAATAAGTATTACCAGCTCTGCGACGGCACCACGACCGATTCCCTCACGCCCAAGCAGGTCGTCACCCATTGACTGGCGGACGCAGCGGGCTGAAGAACGCCGGCTCACCCAGAGCGCGTTTGAAGAGTAAAGAAAAGTAAATAGAAAAGGGCTGCCCCAAAACGCCGAAAGAAAGAGGTGTTTTGAGGCAGCTTTTTAGGCTGGCGAGGTTTCCGGTTCTCCGGTACAGCCTCTATGAGCAGCGCCGCGGGGAAAAGCCCCGTTCGTCGACGAAATGGGGATTCGTTGGCGGGCGCTGTCAGATATCGCCTGAGCCCTTCACAGACGCGGGGCCGGCAGGCTGAACTGAAGCAGCGCTATGGCCCGGGGCGGCAGGGAGACGCAGGCCGTTCCTTCACGCTCAGTGACTGTCAACTCGCTCTCCTCGAAATGAGAGTCCGGCAGCAGGTCGCGGGCTTCAAGACACCGGGCCGCCGTAACCGGGCCGCAGGCGTTCAGCGTGAAACGCGCGGGCGCGTCGTAATCCGCGTTGATGAGAGACACGCTCAGTATCCCCTCTTTCACGGAGGCCACGGCCTCGTAATCCGCCAGCCCTTCGACGGCGCAGATTCTCCCGTCCATGTGCGCTTTCATGAGGGCGAACGCCTGCCCGTCCGCCGAAAGCGCCGCGCGGTCGGGGAACACGTCGACGGCCCCTTCGCCAACGGGCTGGAAGAAGCACAGGAGGGGCACGTTCAGCTCATCGCCCGCGTAGAGCATCATGTGCAGCATGGACGCCACGAACATCCCCTCGACGGCGCTGGATTTCCTGAACCACGCCGCCCACACGTTCCATTCGTCATAGGAGATGTGAATGTCCTTCGGCAGCGCGGCCCTCAGAGCCCGCAGCTTGGCACGGTTGTCTTTCACAACGGAGACAGCCCGTTCATAGGCCAACCGGATCGTTTCCGGCGCGGTGAAGTCCTGGGGGAAATTGTTGTAAGTGTGGAAAGAGATGTGCGTCGCCAGCGGCAGGAGCGCCCTGGCGGATCCTTCGATCCACGCGGCCGCCCTGTCGCTTTCATAGGGGCCTGACGAGCAGAGCGTAAGCGCCGGGTCTTTTTCGAGCATGGCCCGCGCCGCCGCGCCGGCCGCAACGGCGTACTGATCCGGCTGCATGGGGCCTTCCATATGGCCGTAGCCCATCTCGTTGCCCAGCGACCAGAAACGCACGTTGTAGGGTTTCTCGTGGCCCCGCCGGGCGCGCAGCCGGCCGTATTCGCTGTCCGCCGGGCCGTTGCAGTATTCCACCCACGCGGCGCACGCCTCGGGCGCGTCCCAGGCGAGATTGATGGTAATGAACGGCTCCGCGCCGATCTCGCGGCACAGGGCGACGAAGTCGTCCGTGTCGATCTCGTGCATGTCGTAGCCGTGGGTGTAGGGCTGCGTCTCGTCTTCGGTGAAGGCCTGCAGCGGCGCGCGCCTGTCCACCGGCAGGAACATGTCCTGCCAGCGGTATTCCCCGGCGAAGTTGCCGCCCGGCCAGCGCAGGAGTCCTACCCCCAGCTCCCTGAGCCTGTCCACCACGTCGCGCCGCATGTCGTGGAAGCTGTCTTCCGGCAGCAGGGAGACAGCGCCGAAGATCACCGTGGCGCGCTCCGCGAACGCGAGGCGGAGGCAGGTTTCTCCGCCGGGTTTCGATACAGACAGAGTCGCTTCACAGCGCTGCCAGTCGCCGTCCGACAGTTCGAACCGCGCCTGCGCGTATGTCTCGTCGCCCGATGGATTGGTCAGCCTGGCTGTGAGCGCAACGGGGCGATTGGCTTTGGCGACAATGGCCAGCTTATAGCCGATATCCGGCCTGATGAAGAGCCCGCCCTGGCCGATGCCGGCAAGCTGTCCCTCGATGGGATTCTGGACGGTCTGGGCATTGGTCTCGTTGCGCCGCCACATGCCGTTCGGCTTGAAGTGGCTCACGTAGGGATCGCGGTCGTTGCAGAAAAAGGCGCGCGCGCCGATGCCAAACCACTCGGCGGAGACGCCTGTGCGCGCGCCGGGCCGGCCGGCGAACTTGCGGTTGCGCAGCAGCTGCGCGCTCAGGCCGCCCGAGACGCAGGCGCGGGTATGCTCCAGGTTATGGCCAAACAGGAAAGGCGATGACGCGCGCTGTTTGGTCATGTCAATGCGCAGGCTGTAATTCGCTTCGTTCATTCTTGTACCTCCTCGGCAAATCGCGTTTTGCCGTTCTCGCGAATCCCCATCTTCTCCGTCAGGTCGCGGAGCGATTTTTCAAACTGAGCCTTCGAGATGGCTCCGCGCTCCAGGAACGCCTCCAGCATACGCTTCTGCCTCTCATAGAGCGCTCTGTTCTTCTCCTCATACGAGAGGCTGTCCCAGGACGAGCTGTTTTCCGCGGTCATGGATTCACGCCCTTCCACACGAACAGGCCCTCGCTGGCCGCTATGTCCGTTATCAGTCCAAGGAGCTGTTCATCCGGGTTGAACAGTGTCAAATGGGTATCGTCGGGCTCCGACAGGATCATGGAGTCGCCAGCCATGATATACGCATACCGTTCATGCACAATCTCCGCTATTCGGGCAGGAGCCGGATTGACCTCGTCGTCCAGAGAAATGTCCATATAGCAGTTCAGCTTCAGGATCACATTCAGATGCTTCTGTTTGATCGCCGTCAGCTGCTCCGTCAGGAAATGCTTCTCAACGGCGAAATATTGCCCCGGACTGTCACTGGGTACGCGCATTGGAAGAATGTCGATGATCCAATACGGCGCGTTCAGCAATTCGTCGATTCTGTCCATTCTTCTGATCTCCGTTCAGTCGTTTGTTTTTCCCCCGCGAAGGCCGTCGCGTTCCGTCAGGTCGATGTCCGCGTAGATCGGGATATGGTCGGAAGCGTTCTGCGCATCATGGCTGATGACCGCATTGAACAGTTTGACATCCATTTTATCGTTCACAAAGATATGATCCACGCAGCAATCAGTATCGTCCGCGTCAGGCGCGATCTGATAGCCAAAGTAAGTGGAACAGTTGCGGACAAGCACATCCGCCTCATATTTCGCGTCCCTGACGCCCGCCTCGCTCATGAAGTTCAGATACTGTTCCGATTGTTCCGGAGTGTTGAAGTCGCCCGCTATGATGACCGCCAGATCGGGATACCTGTTCAGGAGGTCGGCGGCGAAGGCCGTCAGATCGGCCATATTGCGCGCGTATTTTTCCGGCTCATCGCGCGGCGCCGGATGCGTGTTGGCAGCCACAAAGCGGACGCCGTCGCTCAGCCTTTCAAAAACGGCTACGGAGAACACGCGGGTGGCGTTCCTGGCTTCCAGATCCAGAATATACTCTTCCACCAGGCGGAGATTTTGGGGATTATACAGGAAACAGGTTGTGTTGTAAATAAATCCTTCGGCGTTGCTCTGCCGGCAGGCGACGGCATAAACGCCGGTATCCATCAGCAGGGGAGCCAGCGCCTTATGCCATTTGGCGCCCGCCTCCTGGATCGCGGCCACATCCGGCATGTAATCGCGCAGGATCGCGGCAACCTTTTCATCACGGCCCGTCACTTTGACATGGCTCCAGTCCGGATGCATGATATTATAGGACATGATGCGCAGATTCGCGCCTTCCGCCAGTTCAAGGGCGTCGTCGGGCTCCGGTTCCCCGTCCGCAGCGCACGGCGGGGGAGCGAACAGAAACAGCGCCAGAATGAGGATAAAAGGACACGCGATCCTGAAATGACGCCTCATGGCACAGCCTCCTCCGTAGAAAAGTGAATCCGCTTTTTCTTACCCGTGTGTCCAGGCATAGCAGTAAGCCTGGGTTCTGGCCGCGAAAGCCTCGGTTCTGAGCAGCCGGGCCATCTCGGCTTTCGTGTACCAGCCGGGAATGATTTCCTCGGCGTCTGAGGTGCTCTTCCGGAATTCTCCGCCGGCGACGCCGAAAACGCAGATGTTCCGCTCGTTGGAAAAACCAACGGCGCTGTAGCTGTTGTCCAGAACATCGTCGATCCGGATCAGTTGAAGCCCGGTTTCCTCCCACAGTTCCCGCTTTGCGCTTTCCTCCGGGGTTTCTCCCGGATCGATAAGCCCCGCGGGAAAGTTGTAGATCCATTGCGCCATCGCCATGCGGTATTCCCGGTTGACCAGGATTCGTTCCCCGCTTTCATCCGTCAGGATCATGACCACGGCGTTTGGATTCCTGTTCTGCAAATCTTCCAGCGTCTGAATATTCCGGTTCCGGCTGACAATCTCATAGATCTTCCGATTTCCTTCCGCCGTAACATATTCCACGTCATAACGGGTTATGAACTTGCCTTCGTGGATTTTTCTGATGCCCTGATAGTCCATGATCGCGCCCCCTTCAACTCCGCCGCAATTTGAGTCAATTATAGCATATTTCGCGGAGGCGCATCAGCCAGACCGGTATGGACAAATCCCTTAATAATCTGTTGCGGAGATGTGACGGCGGGCTGATCGGTCAAAATCCTCGAATGAAACCGCGCCGTCTTTTGCCGGCCCCGCTTTTCACCGCGGACAAAACATGATATAATGGGCTCAACAGAAAAAGGAGGGACGCGAAATGACAAAGCTTGCTGTACTGGGCGGCCCGAAGGCCGTGACGCTCGATCCGGGCGACATGTTCACCTGGCCCATTATCACGCGGGAAGACGAAGACGCCGTCATGGAGGTGCTCCACAGGCGCGCGATGAGCGACACAGACATCACCACCGCCTTTGAGGAGGAATTCGCGGCCTGGATGGGCCAGAAATACGCCGTGGCCTGCTCCAGCGGCACAGCGGCGCTGCAGGCGGCCATGTACGCCGTGGGCCTGCGCGCGGGCGACGAGCTCATCTGCCCCAGCATGACCTACTGGGCGAGCTGCCTGCAGGCGTTTTCGCTGCACGCCACCGTCGTGTTCGCGGACATCGATCCGGAGACGCTGTGCATCGACCCGAACGACATCGAGCGCCGCATCGGCCCGCGCACGAAGGCCATCATGGCCGTGCACTATCTCAGCCATCCGGCCGACATGGACGCCATCATGGCCATCGCGCGCAGGCACGGCCTGAAGGTCATCGAGGATGTGTCCCACGCGCAGGGCGGCCTTTATAAGGGCAGGAAGCTCGGCACCATCGGCGACGTGGCCGCCATGAGCCTGATGACCGGCAAATCCTTCGCGACCGGCGAGATGGGCATCCTCACGACCGACGACAGGCGTCTCTGGGAGCACGCGCTGGCGCTGGGCCGCTATGAGCGCTTCAACGCGAAGCGCGTGACCGAATCGGAGGATATCATCCCTTATTGCGGCCTGCCGCTGGGCGGATACAAGTACAGGCCGCACCAGATGAGCGCCGCGCTGGGCCGCACGCAGCTCAGGCATTACGACGAGCGCATCGCGGAAATCGACCGCGCGATGAATTACTTCCTCGACGGGCTCGAGGGGCTTCCGGGCATCCGTCCGATCCGGCCGAAGCAGCCGGGCACCACCATGGCGGGATGGTACTGCGCGCACGCTCACTATTTGCCGGAGGAGCTGCATGGGCTGAGCGTTACGCGATTCGTGGAAGCGGTGCTGGCCGAGGGCGTCCGGGGCGGCGTGTTCGCGGGGGCCAACCGCGCGCTGCACACGCATCCCCTCATGAAGGATCTGGACATCTACGGCGACGGCAAGCCCACCCGCGTCGCCTTCGCGCAACGCGACGTGCGCGAGCTTGACGTCGGGCTCGGGAACAGCGAAGCCGTCGGGGCCCGCACGTTCGGCCTGCCGTGGTTCAAGCACATGCGTCCGGCCGTCATCGACGAATACATCGCCGCCTTCCGCAAGGTGGTGGAACATCACGAGGAACTGCTCGAAGGCGATCCGGGCAACCCCTCGGATCTGGGCAAATGGTTCGCCTTCTGACCAGACGGCGGGAACCGTATGCGAAGGAGGCGTCGCCATGGCTCACAGAATACTGCTGGTGGAGGACGATACGGCGCTTCGGGGCGGCCTGACGGAGCTGTTCGAGCGCGAAGGCTACGCCGTGACGCAGGCGGCTTCGGCCAGGGAGGCGCGCGAGCGGCTGAACGGCGGCATCGAGCTGGTCGTGCTGGACGTGACGCTGCCGGACGGCGACGGCGTGCGCCTGTGCGCCGACTGGCGCGCGGAGGGCGCGCGGCAGGCCATCCTGTTCCTCACGGCGAAGGATGAGGAATTCGACGTGGTGCGCGCGCTGGACGCGGGCGGCAACGACTACGTGACCAAGCCGTTCCGCATGATGGAGCTGCTCAGCCGGATGCGCGCGCTGCTGCGGCGGAGCGACGAGGCGGCCCCCGCGGGGCCGCGCGGCGGCATCGAGATCGACGCCGCGCGCATGCAGGTGAAGAAGGACGGTCAGGCCGTGCCGCTCACGCTGACCGAATACCGCATCCTCGCGACGCTGACCCGGCGACGGGGCGTGATCCCGCGCGAGCGGCTGCTGGAGGCGCTGTGGGACGACGAGGGCCGCTACATAGACGACAACACGCTGTCGGTTCACGTGAGCCGCCTGCGGGAGAAAATCGGCGCGGAGCACATCCGCACCATACGGGGAGTGGGCTATCAATGGGAGGACTGACGCCCTGGGCGGCTGCCGCTGCGCTGGGCGTCCTGGCGGCCGCGCTGGCCGTCGCGCTGCTCGTTCAGCGGTGGCGCATGCGCGCGCTGGCCGCCCGCATCGAGGATTTCCTCTCCACGGGCGGCAAGCCGCTGGCGTTTTCCGTGCGCGAGGACAGCCTCGCGCCGCTGCACAACGCCGCGTCGGAGCTGGAAAACCGCGTGATGCTCGCGCGGGAACACCTGGCGGAGGAGGAGAGGCGCGCCAGCGCCCTCACAGCCGATATATCTCACCAGCTCAAGACCCCGCTGGCCTCGCTGAAGCTGTTCTGCGAGCTGGATGGCGGCGCGCACATGGAGGAAGAGATCCGGCAGATCGAACGCATGGAGCGGCTCATCCAGTCGCTCCTGAGGCTGGAACGGCTGTGCGCGGACGGCTATGAGTTTACGTTCGCCTGGCACGACGCGGAGCCCATCGTGCGCGCGGCGTGGGACAGCCTCGCGCCGGTGTTTCCGGGGCGGCGGCTGGAGATCGAGGGCGCGGCCCGCATCCGCTGCGACGCGAAGTGGATGGGGGAGGCGTTCCTGAACATGCTGAAAAATGCCTGCGAGCACACGAAACCGGGCGGGGCCGTTCGCGTGTCGCTCCAGCGCACGGAAGCGGCCTTCTTCTGCGAGATGGAGGACGACGGCGGTGGCGCGCCGCCGGGCGACCTGCGCCGGCTTTTCGAGCGCTTTTACCGCGCGCCCGGCCAGGAGACCGAGGGCGCGGGCATCGGATTGGCCATCGTGCGCGAGATCATCGAGCGCCACCACGGCTCCATCCGCGCGGAAAACGGAAGAAAGGGCCTGAAGCTCATCATCGACATGCCGATGGTGGAAAAAGAACAATAAAAAACCTGGCGGCAAACGAGTCAACCTCGTTCGCCACCAGGTCTCCATTATCCAATTCTGTTACGCGTCCGGCAGCTCGCTCAGCGCCTGATCGAGGTCGGCGATCAGCGTGTCCACGTTCTCCAGGCCCACGTGCAGGCGCACGAGGTTCTCGGGCCGGCCGGCGGCGCGGGAATCGGCGTCGCTGCCCATGGGGATGGCGAGGCTCTCGAAGCCGCCCCAGCTGCAGCCGTTCTGGAAATAACGCAGGCGCGCCGTGAAGCGCACGACCTCCTGCCAGGTGCCCGCGGGCACGAAGCTCATCAGGCCCGATGCGCGCTTCATGTATTTGCGGAACAGGTCGTTCTGGGCGTAGGTTTTCGAGCCGGGATAGAACACCTGCTTCACCTTCGGGCTGCTCTCGAGGAACGCGGCGACCTTCTCCGCGTTCGCGGCGTGCTGGGGCATGCGCACCGGCAGCGTGCGCAGCCCGCGGATCAGCAGGGAGGCCGCGAAGGGATCCATGTTGTTGCCCAGCAGGGCGCGCTCGTTGTTCTGGATGCTCTCGATGATCTCCCGCCGGGAAACGAGCGCCCCGGCCACGATGTCGCTGTGGCCGCCCATGTACTTGGAGGCGGTGTGGCACACGATGTCGACGCCGTGCTTTAAGGGGTTCTGGTTGAGCGGCGTGGCGTAGCTGTTGTCGATCACGGTGCCGATGCCCTTCTCGCGGGCGATGGCGGAAACGGCGCCCAGATCCTGCATCCGGAACACCATGCTGGACGGGCTCTCGAGGTAGATGAGCCGGGTCTCGGGCCGGATGGCGTCGCGAATCTCCTCGACGGAGGAGCCGTTCACCAGCGTGTAATCTATGTTGAAGCGCTCGTGCAGATAGCCTTTGACGAAGCCCAGCGTGGGGCCGTAGGAGGTATCGACGATCACCACGTGGCAGCCGGCGCGCGCGAAGTGCAGGATGGCGCTGGAAATCGCGCCCATGCCGGCGGAGAAGCACAGCGCGCCGTCGCCGCCCTCCAGCGCGGCGATCTTGCGCTCGGCGATGTCGACGGTGGGGTTGCTCACGCGGGAGTAGCTGTAGGGCGTGGGGGGCACGCCATTGAACTCGGTGCTGCGCACGAACAGCGAATTCTGGAAAATGGGCGGCACGACGGCCCCCATGAACTTGCCGTATTCGTCGCCCACGTGGGCGCAGATGTCTTCCGGCGTGGTGTATTTTCTGTCTTCCTCGGTCAGGTAAGCCATGATGAATTACCTCCCTGAATGATATGCCGCGGCGCATGGACGCGCCAGCGCTTTTCCGCCCATATAATACCACACTGTTTTGCGGTTGTACAGATGGTTTTTAACAATAAATCCCGCTTCCCTGAATGGACGTCATTTGCCGTATTGAAAGGCGGCGGCTTTCGGCGTATAATAGAGGCGGCAGGCGGAGCCTGACAGATCATCGCACACGGAGGATGAGAGCATGACGCGGGACTATCGCAACGCCCAGGCTGATTTGTGGTACAGGCGCATCATTGAGAATCCGGCTGAGTTTCCCTTCGCGTTTTCCTATGACGGCGCGCGCTTCGAGGGCTTTCCGGCCGGCGCGTTCGAGCCGGTGAGCCGAGAAACGCGGGAGGAGGACGGCGCGCAGGTGACGGAGCTGTGCTGGCGGCATGACGAAGCGCTTTTCGTCATGCTGCGCTGCGCGCACTATCCGCTTTACGGCGCGACGGACTGGATCGTGTGGTTTGAGAACCGGGGAACGCGCGACACGGGCATCCTTTCGGACGCAGAGAGCGTTCTGCGCTGCGCGGGCAGCTATCCCACGCTGAAGGGCATACTGGGCGACCACACGAACTGGTATCGCCCCTACGCGCTGGACGTGGCCGCATCGCCGCGCTATTTCGAATCCAACAGCGGCCGCGCGACGCATGTGAACTTTCCCTATTTCAATTTGGAATGCGGCGACGGCGGCGTGATGCTGGCCATCGGCTGGGCGGGCACCTGGCGCGCGGATTTCCGCTACGACCGCGCGGCGGGCGAGACGGAGGCGCGGCTGCGTTCGGTCAACAGGCTCCATACGCGCCTGCGGCCCGGCGAGACGATCCGCACGGCGCGGTTCGCCATGCTGCCCTATGCCGTAAGGAACGAGCACTACGCCGCGAACTGCTGGCGGAGCTGGTTCATAAACTGCAACATGCCCAGGGCCGACGCGAGCGGCGCGGCGCTTGCGCCGTTCTCCACCTGCTGCCTGTCGGGCGACACCGGCCTGCCCAACTCGGACGGCAGCATCTCTGAGCGTTATTTCACCTGGCGGCCCAGCCTGGAGAAGATGATCGCCGAGGACGTGAAGGTGGATTTCCGCTGGTTCGACGCGGGCTGGTACGTCGCGCCCGACCTGTC
>JAFZRB010000208.1 GCA_017620115.1 Clostridia bacterium
ACCTGCGTGGGGCAGTCCACCTTGCTGATGATCTTGCCCTGCTCGTCCACCACGCCCGCCTTCAGGTTGGTTCCGCCCACGTCGATGCCCACGTAATACATTGTGTCAGCCTCCCTTATTATTGGTATGTTGTTTTTCAAAACCGTTTGGTTTGTTCGACAAACTGATAGTTGTCATTTGGAAAGATCGATCCAATACCTTTGTTCTATGTTTCCGTCTTCGTTGAGGAATTCATTTTCAAGAACGCCTCCATTTTTCAAAATCGACTTTGCAGAGCCGACGTTATCCTTGTCACAAGTCATCAAAACTCTGTCGATCCCCAACTTTTTGCACTCGATCAATGCGAGCCTTACCATTTCTGTGGCATAGCCCTTTCTTCGTTCGCTGGGTCTGATTCCATCCCCAATATGTCCGCCTTCTTTTAAAAGATAATCATTTAGATAATGGCGGATATTCACTGCCCCGAGGAGTCTGTTCCGATCTTCATCCAGAAGGAAAAACACAGAATCAGGAACAAGCCCTTCCTTAGCGTCTTTCACCTCAAGATGCTCAAGATAATAGTTAAAATCGTGATAATCGTTTTTGAAGATAGCCCAGGGAGAGTGATTTGTATGATTAAGCTCCTGATCAGCTCTCCATTCGTCGAGCATCTCGCCTAACTGGTTTTTATATTCTTTTGTAAGTCTTATCAGTTTTAAACCCATACTGTGTCCTCCGCAAATCCCGATTCGCGCAGGTTTATAACCGTCCTCCCGGCAAGCGGTTTCGCCGATCACGGCTGCTCCGCGTCGACAACCTGTTCGGCGCGGGCCGTGGTCTTTTCCATGCGCGCGATCATGCGCTTTTCCAGCTCGCGCGCGGCGCTGTAGCCCTGCTGCTTGAGCGTGAGGTTGCGCGAGGCCACCTCCAGAACCACGGCCACGTTGCGGCCCGGCCGGATGGGCAGCAGCAGCCAGGGCACCTGCACGCCCAGTATCTCGTGGGTCTTGTCGTCCAGCCCCACGCGGTCGTATTCCTTGCCCTTCACCCAGTGCTCCAGGTGCACGATCATGTCGATCGACTTGGAGCGCATCACCGAGCCGATGCCGAACATCGTGGCCACGTCGATGATGCCGATGCCGCGAATCTCCATGAGGTTGCGCACCATCTCCGGCGCTTCGCCGGTGAGCCGGTTCTCGCTCACGCGGCGCACGTCCACCACGTCGTCGGCCACCAGCCTGTGGCCGCGCTTCACCAGCTCCAGCGCGGCCTCGCTCTTGCCCACGCCGCTCTCGCCGGTGAGCAGCACGCCCACGCCGTAGATCTCGACCAGCACGCCGTGCATGGTCATGCGCGGAGCCAGGTGGTTGTTCAGGAAGTAGATGAGATCCACGATCAGCTTGGTGGTGTCCACATCGCTGCGGTACACCGGGATCCTGCGCTCCGCCGCCAGCTCGATCATGTCGTCCATGCCCTCGAGCCGCCGGCAGATGATGATGCAGGGCAGATCGTAGCTCACGAACTGTTTAAGCCGCATGCGGCGCGTCTCCGGGTCGAGCGAATGCAGATAGCTGGTTTCAACGAGGCCCAGTACCTGAGGCCGCTCGTGGGCGAAATGCTCCCAGTAGCCCGCGAACGGCAGGCCGGGGCGGTTGATGTCGCTGGTCTCGATGGGCAGAACGCCCGTCTCCGAGGGCACCAGCTCCGTCAGCTTCAGCGCCTTCACCATCATGGCCGCGTCAACCATGCTCAGCGCCTCCGATCTGCCCGTCGCGCATGAGCGCCTCCACGACCTGCGCCACGCCGTCCTCCGCGTTGGAAGGCGCGATCCTGTCCGCGCGGGCCTTCACCGCCTCCGCGGCGTTGGCCATGGCGTAGCCCGTGCCGGCCCATTCGATCATGTCCAGGTCGTTCAGCCCGTCGCCAAAGGCGGCGACCTCCTCGCGCGCCACGCCCATGAGCGCGCACATCTGCTCCAGCGCGGCCGCCTTGCCCGCCTTCGGGCTCACGAACTCGATGAAGCGCGGCTGCGAGGTGGCCACCTTCACCCGCCCCGCGAAGCGCTCGCGCAGCGCGGGCAGCGCCGCCTGGATGCGCTCCGGCGTGTCGATGGCCAGAAACTTGGGTGAATCGAAATCCAGCCAGCGCGAGAGCTTCTCGCCCACGGCCACCAGCCGCACCGGGCAGTTCAGGAACGCTTGGTAATCGCGCGCGAAAGCGTTGGCCTCCTCGCACAGGAAGGCGTCGCCGCGGTAAGCCTGGATGTGCAGGTTCATGTCCTCGCAGGCCGCGGCGATCTCCCGGCCCAGCGCCGCCTCAATGGGAAAGCTGGCCAGCGTTTCCTCCGTGCGGGGGTCGGCGATCAGCGCGCCGTTGTAGGCGATGAGCGGCGCGGTCAGCTTCAGCGTCTCCACGAACGAGCGCAGCGCGCAGGGCATGCGCCCGGACGCCAGCACCACGCCCGCGCCCGTCTCGCCCGCCCGGCGCAGCGCGGCGATCGTGCGCTCCGTGAGCCGGCTCTGCGGGTCCAGCAGGGTTCCATCCATATCCATAACGATTAACCGAAACGCCACGCGCATCATCTCCTTACATATCTCCATTTTCATTATAATACAAAACGCCGCGCCCGGCAAGCCGCTTTTCGGCGGGAGCGACATCATTAACTTTTTCTGCCGCAGAAACCACCTCATCAGTCTGCTTCGCAGACAGCTTCCCCTCAAGGGGAAGCCAAAACATGGCGCTTGTTCAAGCCTTCTCCTTGAGGAGAAGGTGGATTTTTGCTGGAATTGCAAGCAATTCCGGCAAAAAGACGGATGAGGTGGCTTTAGACGCTGCATTTGCAAAGCAAATGATGACGCCCTTTTCAGCGGGGCTTTCCAAAAACACCTTCCGGTTTTCCAAAAACCGTTGCCAAAACCGCCCGGATGCGGTATGATGACGGCAGAGCAACCGTTCCGGAGGGATGAAAAGATGAGCAGACTGTGGATCCGGCTGATCCGGCATCACCGCATCGCGCGGCAGATGACGGTCAACTGCGCCTGGGGCGACGAGCGCGACGCGCTGCGCGAGGCCTGCCACGACATGGACGTGCCCGCGCCTATCTGGCTGAACAAGAACGAAAACGAATTCGGGCAGTTCCGCCGCACGGCGTTCAACGCCGACAGCTTCGTGGAGAGCGTCTCCTTCGACCGCATGGAGATCGAATTCCTGGACGACGAGGATAAAAAGCGAAAAAGGCCCGACCCGCGCAACGATTTCGGCGGTTTCTGAGCTTCGCCGCGTTTTTTGTGTCGCTCCGCGCATATTTGTCCCGCGGCCTCCATACATATATTGTTGACGGGACATTCGCGAAAAACGAGGAGTGATACGATGGAGAATCCCAATAACCGCATGATGGCCGCGGGCCGCCTGGAGGGCCGCCCGGAGCTCAGCCACGAGGTCATGAACGAGCCCTTCTACACCGCCACGCTGCTGGTCAAGCGCCTTTCCGGCGCGGTCGACCGCCTGCCCGTGACGCTGCCCGGCAAGCTGCTCACCGACGAGCTGCTCCGGGAAGACCGGCTGCTGCTCATGCAGGGGCAGGTGCGCTCCTACAACAAGGTGGTCGAAGGCGCGGGCCGGCTGATGGTGACGCTGTTCGTCCAGCACATCGCGCCCGGCGGCGACAACGACACGCTCAACCGCGTGGAGCTCGGCGGCGCGCTGTGCAAGCCGCCCGTTTACCGCTCGACGCCCTTCGGCCGCGAAATCTGCGATCTGATGCTGGCCGTGAACCGGGCGTTCGGCAAATCGGACTACATCCCCTGCATCGCGTGGGGGCGCAACGCCCAGTTCGCCGCGCGGTTCCGCGTGGGCGACCGGCTGCGCGTGACCGGCCGGCTGCAGTCGCGCGAGTACCAGAAGCTGCTCGAGAACGGCGAATACATGGTGCGCAACGCCTTCGAGGTGAGCTGCTTCACGCTGGAGGCCGATCCGGCCCGGCCGCAGGCCGAACCCGCGCCGGCCGCGCGGGAGGAAGCGGCCGCGCCCGCCCGCGCGCAGACAACAGAGGAATAATACTAAAACCTTCTGAAAAGAAGACATCTGACCGGTCTTTTTCCGCTCTGGCCGTGCTTCGCTGCGGTCAACGACGCGCTGCGTCGCCTCCCTCCGCTCAGCTTTGCCAGAACGAAAAAATCCTCGGTCATCTTGTCTCCTTTTCATCGGGTTTTAGTATAACCAAAAGACAGCGAACCGTCCGCCGCGTCGCGCGGGGACGGTTCGATTTTTATTATATACGCTTACACGTTGAACCGGAACAGCGTCACGTCGCCGTCCTGCATCACGTAGTCCTTGCCCTCGCTGCGCACGAGGCCCTTTTCCTGGCAGGCGTTCATGGAGCCCTCGCGGACGAGGTCTTCGTAGGGCACGATCTCGGCGCGG
>JAFZRB010000209.1 GCA_017620115.1 Clostridia bacterium
CTCCAGAGCACATGGGCAGCATGCCCAGCGCCACGCACTCGCCGTGATAAAGTCCGTTTTCATTCCGCAGGCTTTCTATGCCATGGCCCAGCGTATGGCCGAAGTTCAGCGTCCTCCTCAGTCCCCGCTCCTTTTCATCCCGCTCCACCACGTTCTTTTTAACGCGCAGGGCGCGCCCGATGATCTCGCTCATATGCGCGAGCGGATCCTCCGTCTCAAACAGCCTGAAACCCGCCTCGTCGAAGCACAGCGCCATCTTCAGCGCCTCGGCCAGGCCATTGGCGACCTGCCGGGGCGGGAGCGTAGCCAGCGTGTCGGGATCAGCCAGCACGCGCCGGGGCTGGTAAAACGCGCCGACGGCATTCTTCACGCCGTCCAGATCGATGGCGGTTTTGCCCCCGATGGAGGAATCCACCTGCGCGAGCACCGTGGTCGGAATATTGTAAAAGTCCACGCCGCGCATGTAGCAGGCGGCCGCGAACCCGGCCAGATCGCCCACCACGCCGCCGCCCACGGCCACCGCGCAGTCGCCGCGCGTGAAACCCTCCGCAAGCATGCGCACGAGCAGGAGCCGGAACGACTCGAAGCTCTTGCTGGCCTCGCCCTGCGGGATGGTCACGACCACCGGGCGCGGGCATTGCGCGGCGACGGCCTTCGCGTACGCCGCGGGCACGCCGTCGTCCGTGACGATGAGCGCGCGGCGGTTCAGATTCAGGAATTCGCCCGCGCGCTGAAGGCAGCCGCGTTCCAGGACGACGTCGTAGCCGCGCTCGCCAAGGCAGATGGGCAGAATCATTCCTCTCCGCCCTCCTTCAGATTGATCTCGGGGCCAAAGCGGCCGGCCAGCTTCAAAGAAAAGCAGTGAGCCCGCAGCTCGTCGAGCATCCGCCGCCCGGCCTCGCTTCGGTCGTCGCCCTCGATTTCCGCAAAGAAATAGTAATGCCAGGGCAGATCCTTCATGGGGCGGGAACGCAGCGCGCGCATGTTGAAGCCGTGTTTTCCGATGACGCCCACGGCCTGCGCCAGCGCGCCCGCCGCGTGGTTCACGGTGAACAGCAGCAGAAACCCCGCCGCCTGCGCCGGAACCTGCCGGTTTTCCGCGCGGGAGAACACGGCGAACCGCGTCGAGTTGAGCCCGCTGTCGTTGACGCCCTGCGCGAGCGGCTGCAGGCCGTACAGCCCCGCGGTCTCCATGCTGGCAATCGCAGCCAGAGACGGATCGCCAGCCTGCTTTACGGACTGCGCGGCGCGCGCCGTGTTGGAAGCCTCAACCGTTTCAAAACCGTGCCGCCTGATATACCCCGCGCACTGCGACAGCGCCTGCGGATGGCTGACGACCTGCCGCACGCCGGACAGCTCCGCGCCGGGCAGGCCCAGCAGATGATGCGTCACGGGCAGCGCGTACATGCCCGTCACATGCAGCGTGCCGTTGAACATGAGGTCGGTCACCTGCCCCACCTCGCCCACATAACTGTTCTCGACGGGCAGCACGCACACGTCGCACTCCCCGCTTTCCACCGCCTCATAAGCTGATTGGAAATCCAGGCAGGACACAGCCTGCGCCTCCGGAAAGATGCGTCGGGCGGCGATATGGGCGAAAGCCCCCTCGACGCCGCTGTAGGCCACGCGCACGCCCTCCATCAGGCGGCGCTGATAGATCTTGGAAACGTCCATGACATTTTGCAGAAAGCGCACGTATAAACCGCGCAGCTCGTCGTCCCCGATGAGGGCGAGATTGCGTTCGATCACGACGCGCTCCTGAGCGGGGTCCACGATGGGCAGGCCGCGTTCCCGCTTATAGGCGGCGATGTCCCTCGCGGCTTCCATGCGCTTTAAAAACAGCCTGGCCATTTCCCTGTCCGCTTCGCCGATAGCGGCTCTCGCCGCCTGAAGCCGGTTATCATCCATGCCCGTTCCTCCCATGCCGCATAAAATGTTATAAAAAAACATCCACCGCTTTTCCTACGACAAGAAGCGGTGGATGCTGCAGGCGCTTATCTTCAGCGAAGACACGTTTCCGCGCGGCGATCCATCGCAATCATAAAAGAAAAGGAAAATGAATAAACTGTCATTTTATGCGATTCCTTTCAAGTGTTGTGAAGAGCATACACCCATCAGCGAGCCGTGTCAATCGGAATCCGGAAAATTTACAGTTTTGTCTAATCCGGACGGCGAGCTACGCCAGCGCCCAGCATACGGCCACGGCTACGGCCAGCGCCGGGAGGTAATCGGCCGTTTTGATCTTCTTCAGGCCGATCAGGTTGACCGCGATGGCCAGCAGGATGAGCGATCCCACGCAGTTCAGCACCGGCATGACGGCGATGCGTTCCAGAAAAGGCTGAAGCTGCGCCGCCAGCGCGACGAGCGCTCCCTGAAAGACGAGCACAAACGCCGCCGAAGCCATGACGGAGACCCCGAACGTGACCGTGAGGCAGGTTGAAGACACGAAATCCAGCATGGACTTGATGAGCAGCGTCGTGTGATACTCGAGAACCAGGCGGCCCGGAGGATTCCGCGCGCCGTCGAAGGAACCGAGAACCGTCATGGAGCCTATGCAGAACAGCAGAATCGCGGTGACGACGCCCTCGACGGGATTGGCGCCGTCGACTCCTCCCGAAAAGAAGCGCGCCCGGATGCAGTCGCCCAGCCGATTCAGCCGGTCGTCGATGCGCAGCGCCCAGCCGGCCAGCAGGCCCGCCGTCATGCTGAACACCACGATCA
>JAFZRB010000029.1 GCA_017620115.1 Clostridia bacterium
CGCTTCTGCGAGCGCGACTGCCGGCCGATCTACATACACACGCAGCCGTGGAGCTGGAAGGCCATTCTTCTCTATGCGTCGATGGGCTTCCGGCTGCAGAAGACCGACACGTTCGGCACGTATGTCAATCAATATGAGGACGCGATCGACACCTTGCGGGGTGTGTTGACAGAGGAACAGATACAGACGCTCGCGGATCACACGGAACCCTAGCCGTAATTTGGAGGATATATGTTTATTGCCGATGGTTGGAAGGACTATGAGGTTATCGACACGGGAAACGGGGAAAAGCTGGAGCGCTGGGGCCGCGTGATCCTGCGCCGGCCCGACCCGCAGACCATCTGGCCTCCGCAGAATGAAGCGCTGTGGGCGCAATGCGACGCGCACTACCACCGTTCGACGAAGGGCGGCGGCGAATGGGAGTTCATGAAAAAGCTGCCCGAGCGCTGGGAGATCGGATATAAGGGCCTGCGCTTCTACGTTCGGCCCACGGGCTTCAAGCACACCGGCCTGTTCCCCGAGCAGGCCGTCAACTGGGACTGGATGGGCGGCCTCATCCGCGCGGCGAAGCGGCCCGTTCGGGTTTTGAACCTGTTCGGCTACACCGGCGGCGCGACGCTGGCCTGCGCGGCGGCTGGCGCGCACGTGACCCATGTGGACGCCGCCAAAGGCATGGTGCAGTGGGCGGGCGAGAACCGCGCGCTCAGCGGCGTCGACGAGACGAAGGTGCGCTGGATCGTGGACGACGCGCTCAAGTTCGTGCTGCGCGAACAGCGCCGCGGCAACGGCTACGAGGGCATCCTCATGGATCCCCCTTCCTACGGCCGGGGGCCGGGCGGCGAGGTATGGAAGCTGGAGAACGAGCTGTTCGGGCTGGTGAGCAACAGCGCGAAGCTGCTGAGCGAAAAGCCGCTGTTTATGCTCATCAACAGCTACACCACCGGCCTGCAGCCCGCCGTGCTGAACAACATGCTCGCCATGACGGCGGCGAAGGACCGGGGCGGCGCGGTGACGGCGGACGAGATCGTGCTGCCCGTGACCGAGGGCGGCGTGCTGCCCTGCGGCGCCAGCGGCCGCTGGCAGGCGGAGTGACATGATGAACGAGACAAAGCCCATCGAGACCGTGCGGGCGGGAAAATACGATGTTCCCATTCTGTACCTCGACAATCACCTGCTGGGCGTTGTAAAGCCCTGCAACATGCCCGTCCAGGCGGACGATTCGCGCGACCTAGACCTGCTGACCGCCATGAAGGGCTATATCGGCCAGAAATTCCAAAAGCCCGGCGCGGCGTACCTGGGGCTCGTCCACCGGCTGGACCGGCCCGTGGGCGGCGTGATGGTGTTCGCGCGCACCTCGAAGGCCGCCGAGCGCCTCAGCCGCGATTTTGCCGGACACGATCTGGACAAGCGCTATCTGGCCGTGCTCCAGGGCGTGATGGAAGGCGAGCGCGAGCTGGACGACTGGCTCGTGAAGGACGCCAGAACCGGCACGGTGCGCGTGTGCGCGCCGGATGAACCCGGCGCGAAGCGGGCGCGGCTCGTCACCTCGCCCGTCGCCTCGCGCGGAAACACCACGCTCGCGGACGTGACGCTCCTGACCGGGCGCGCGCACCAGATCCGCGTGCAGCACATGAACGCGGGCTTCCCCCTGTGGGGCGACGCGCGCTACGGCGGCGGCAGGCCGGGTGAGCAGATCGCGCTGTGGGCCTACCGGCTCACGGTGACGCATCCCACGCAGAAGACGCCCGTGACGCTGTGCGCGGCTCCGCCGGACGACGGCGCGTGGCGGGCGTACCGCGCGGAAATGGAGCGGCTATGAGTAAGGAGAAGAAATCGGCCCCGCCGAAGGAGGCGAAGCCCGGCGGCGTGGCGATCACGTTTCTGTGCTGCGTGCTGGGCGTGCCCACGTGCGTGAAGATTCTGCCGGGCATCGCCGCGTCGGACGTGGCGGCCTCGCTGCAGGCCGGGATTCTTCTGGGCGCGGCATACCTGCTGCTGCGGCCGGCGCTGAAACTGCTCACGCTGCCCATCGGCTGCCTGACGCTGGGGCTCACGAATTTCGCCATCGACGTAGGGCTGCTGTACGGCTGCGCGTACCTCATCAAGGGCTTCTCGGTGGAGAACGTGGTCGCGGCGATTGGCGCGGCGCTGCTCATTAACGGGATCAGCGCCTTCGCCGGGGGATTTCGATAAACCGGGATTTGTGGAGGGAATGTGAACATTTCAATAATTACAGAAAAAATGATCGATTGGGCTGAAAGCAGACTTGGCAGCACAAAGTATGCGGGCTGGTGTCTTTCGTTTATCGAGGATGCTCTTGAAATCAGCAACGGGATAGAGATCTTCGGCGGAGATTCCGCAAAGGAATCCTGCGAGATGTACAAGGATGCGCTGCAGGGCAGAACGCCGGAACGGGGAGCGTTCGTATTCTATGACTGCCTATGTCCGAGCGAAAACGGTCCGGTCAACTGGGGACACTGCGGTATCAGCCTCGGGGACGGCCGTGTGATCCACACATGGGACAAGGCCCGTATCGATGACTATCTGGAAATCGAAAAGCTGACAGCACTGACCGGAGATCATCCGAAATACCTGGGCTGGGTGCCGCTCGAACGTGTATTAGTTCAAAAACCGTAAGGGCTATCTTATAAAGTCCAGTTTATCGGCGCAGGCTGTCTTGCCGCAATGATTGAGGGAGTAATCCATACCGGGGTGTTTTGAGATGAGAAAGTACGTATATTATCGAATCGATTCGTTGGAAGAACTGAAGCGTTATACGGCTTGCGCTGTCTGTGACCTGGACTGGCATAAGGATCTGGCTATCATTCAAAAGTTCTATTCCCGGTTTACCGATGAAGCAATTAACCCCGACGAGTTTGATCAGGGAATTGGGAATCCTCAGGCCATCATAATTGGGGATGAAATCGTCAGCTTCGCGGCTCCGTTTTCATTTCGCGAAGGCGAAACAGAAATAGGCGCCGTCGCAACCATTCCGGACCAACGGAACAAAGGCTATTGTAAAGCGCTCATCTCAGAGATGGCTTTCAGGATACTGGATCAGGGCAAGGCCGCGACGCTGACAACAGATCAGAATAATTACCCCATGCGAGCGGCAGCCAAAGCAATCGGCATGAGACAGCGGGATTCGTGAAGATCGGCGGTAAAGGAACGGACGGCGCGGGCCGCATCGAATTAATGATATATCCTGTCAGGACAAAGGGATGGAATCGGGTTTGGAAAATCAGGTCATGATGGTTTTGGACAATGTGTCGCTGGGCTACGAGGGACGGCCCGTGATCGAGAATATCTCCTTCACGCTGAGCCGGGGCGAAAACCTGTGCCTGGTGGGCGCGAACGGCTCGGGCAAGAGCACGCTCATCAAGGGCATACTGGGGCTCATCCCGGCGCAGAAGGGCACGATCGACGTGAAGTGCGGGCTGAATAAAGTGTCGTACCTGGCGCAGATTCATTCCGCCGACCGGGATTTCCCGGCCACGGTGAAGGAGATCGTTCTGAGCGGCACGCAGGTGAGCGGACGCCGCCTGCCCTTCTATACGAAGCGCGACCGCGCGCAGGCCGCCGAGGCCATGGAGCGGCTGAAAATCGCCGCCTTCGCGGGCCGGCGCGTGGGCCAGCTCTCAGGCGGTCAGCAGCAGCGCGTGCTTCTGGCGCGGGCCATCGCCCGGCAGCCGGAGTTGCTCATCCTGGACGAGCCCTGTTCCGCGCTCGACCCGGAAATCACGGCGGAGATGTATGGCCTGTTCGACCAGCTCAAGCGCGAGCTGGGGCTGACCATGCTCATTTCGACGCACGACTGGGCGTATGTGCGGCGCGCGGCCGACCGCGTGCTGGAGCTGGGCCGGCGCGTCGAGTTCATCGGCACGGCGCGGGAATGGATGGACACGAGGGGAGGCGCGCCCAATGCGTGAGTTTTTCGAGGCGCTCTCCTATCCCTTCATGTACCGGGCGCTCATCGTGGGCGTGCTGGTGGCGCTGTGCGCGGCGCTGCTGGGCGTGGTGCTGGTGCTCAAACGCTACACGCTGATCGGCCACGGCCTGGGCGAGGTGGGCTTCGCGGCCACGGCGCTGGCTGTGGCGCTGGGGATGTCGCCCATGGCGGTGGCGGTGCCGCTGGTTGTGCTGGCCTCGTTCCTGGTGATGTACCTGAGCCAGCGCGGCGGGGCGTCCGGCGACGTGGCCATCGGCGTCATGGCGACGGCGGCGCTGTCCATCGGCGTTCTCATCACCTCGCTCTCGCGCGGCTCGAACGTGGATGTGACCAGCTATATGTTCGGAAGCATCCTCGGCCTCACAAACGCCGACATGCTTTTGAGCGCGGCGCTTTCCGCCGTGGTGCTGGTGATGTATTTCCTGCTGTTCAACCGGCTGTTCTCCATCTCCTACGACGAGGCCTTCGCGCGCGCCACGGGCATCAACGTGACGATGTATCAGTTCGTGATCTCGTTCCTCACGGCGGTCACGGTGGTGCTGGGCATGCGGATGATGGGCTCCATGCTCATCTCCAGCCTCATCATCTTCCCAGCGCTTACGGCGCGGCGGCTCACGGCCAGCTTCCGCGGCATGGTGGTCGCGGCGGCGCTGATCTCCGTGGCGGGCTTCCTCGTGGGCATGGTGCTGTCGTTTTACGCCAATCTGCCCACCGGCGCGAGCATCGTGTGCGTCGATCTGGTCGCGCTGGGCCTGGCGCTGGCGGCGGAAAAGCTGAAGAAACGGTAATCCCGGGGCAATGTCAAACGGCCCGGAAGGCGGCGCTGCCTTCCGGGCCGTTTGCTGTTTGTTCGGGGCTTCATGGGGCGGTCACTTGTCCTTTTTCGCGAATCGTTTGCCCGGTTTTTTCTCCGACGTCTTTTCGGGAGCCGGCTCCTCGGTCGGCGGCGCGGATTTCATAAGCCGCGGCGCGAGCGTGTCCGGGTCGATCTCGTCCAGTGTGGTGTAGAGGTAGGTATCGGTGGGCAGGCCGCCCTTGCGCAGGCGCGCTTCGGCGGCGCGCTTGATGAGCGAATAAATCACCGCGTAGGCCGGCACGCACAGGATCATGCCCATGATGCCGAACAGGCCGCCGCCGATGAGAATGGACAGCATCACGCCCAGCGACGACACGCCGGTCGTGCCGCCCAGGATCTTTACGCCGATGACGTTGCCGTCCAGCTGCTGCAGGATGATGATGAAGATCACGAACATCAGGCACTTGATCGGGTCGAGCAGCAGCACCAGGAGCGCCGAGGGAACCGCGCCGATGAACGGGCCGAAATACGGGATGACGTTCGTCACGCCCACGATGATGCTGATCAGCAGCGAATAGGGGATCTTCATGATCATCGTGCCCAGGAAGCATAAAACGCCGACGATGATGGAATCCAGCAGCTTGCCGACGAGGAAGCTCTTGAACATGCGAATGGTAAAGCGCGCCTCGCGCAGCACGGTGTTAGCCTGCGCCGGTCTGGCCAGCGAGAACAGCAGCTTCTTCGATAGCCCCAGCAGGCGCCGCTTGCTGAACAGCAGATAGATCGATACGATCACGCCGATGATAAAGTTGTAGAGATAGGAACCCACCTCCACGAGCCCGTTCCTCACGACGGAGGTGACGCGCGTGAGCGTGGTGAGCAGGTCGTTTTTGAGGAAGGCCTTGACGGATTCCTCAAAGCCGGAAAGCTGCTCCTCCACGTTGGCCAGATAGGGCTCCAGCACGGGATATTCTTCCACGCGCTTATGCGCCCACGCCTCGAGGTTCTGAATATAGCGGTCGAAGTTTGTGATGAGCGTGCGCAGGCTGTCGGCCACCTGAGGCACGATGGATCGGATCAGAACGCCGATCACCGCCACAAACACGATCTCGCTCACCATGATGCCGATGGCGCGGTAAGCGCTTTGCCGCCGCCTCGTGAGCGGGCGGCCGCCGCGCGGAATCTTCGCGAGCAGCCGCGTGATGGTCATGACCAGCGAATCCAGGATGAAGGCGATGATCATGCCGTAAGAGACGGGCGCGAGAATGCCGCTCAGCGTCCTGAAGGAGGAGACGATGCCGCTCCAGCGCAGGAACAGAAAATAAAAGGAGATGCCCGCGAAGATGATGGCGACCACCGTGATGCCCCAGTTGATGTAGGTGCGGTATTTCTCTCTGAACATGGCGTTTCTCCTGCCGGACGAGTTTCGGGCGGCGCGTTCCGTATTTTTATGTGATTATTATACCGTTTCCGCGATTCGTTGTAAACACCAAAAAGAAAAAACACGCCGCCGCCGGAACAGTCCGTGCGGGGCGCGTTCGCCGTCAGTCCTCGACGATCGGCTCGCGCTCTTTGAAGAGCAGCGATATCGACCACAGGCCGGCCACGCCGACGACAGAGTAGATGATACGGCTGAGCGTGGCGGTCTGACCGCCGCACAGCCACGCGACCGCGTCAAACTGGAACAGGCCGATCAGCAGCCAGTTCAGCGCGCCGATAATGACCAGAATCAGCGAAATCCTGTCCATCATGGTTTCCACATCCTTTCGGTTATTCGCCGCCGCAGAATCCGGCGGAACGTCCACAGTATAACCGGCCGCGCCGCTGTTCATGCGCCCGCCCAAACGGAAAGAAAGCGCCGTTGCGCCGTGTAAATGCAGAAATTCGCGTTATTTGCCTATAAAAAGCAAAAAATATTTGAGGATAATAGGCAGTTCCCACGGAAGCGCAGAATATGATATAATTATGTTAATGGGCCGGAACGCGAGCCCGGCCGCAACGCGAAAAGGAGGATACGCGTCATGAAGAAGTCTCTGACTACGATTCTGGCCGTGCTGACAGTGGTGTGCGCCATCGTCGCGGTCGTGCTGGGCATCAGGTTGCACGCCGCGAACAACGATGTGACCGACCTGACCCAGCAGCGCGACCAACTGAACGCCTCGACAAAGGCGCTGACGAGCGAGAAGGAGACCGCCGCAGACGAATATGCGGCGAAAGTCGCCCAGCTGGAGGCGGACGCGGCCGCGCTCTCTGAACAGCTGGCGGCGAGCGGCGAGGCCAACGAAGCCGCCCGGAAGGAAATCGAGGATCTGAACGCGCAGATCGCCACGCTGCAGGAGGAGCTGGCCGCCGTAAGCGACCGACTCAAGACCGCCCAGACCGATCTGGAGGCGAGCCTGGCCATCAACGGCACGATCCCCGATCTTGAAAACAGCCTGGGCACCGCGCAGACCGAGCTGGCCGCGGCGCAGCAGACCGATCAGGAGCGCCTGACCACCATCGCCGACCTGCAGACCCGGCTCAACGAATGCACGCAGGAACTGGCGGAATACACCCAGAAATACGACGACATCCTGGAGCAGCTGACCGCCGCCGAAGAAGACCTGGCGGGCAAGACGGCGCTGCTGGAGGAGGCCAACGCGCAGCTGAGCGACAAGACGGGCGAAGCCGAGGCGCTTGGCAAGCAGACCGAGACGCTCACCGCCGATCTGACCTCCGCGCAGGAGGAGCTGAGCGGTGTGCGCGCGCTGCTCAGCGAGGCTGAAAAGGCCCGCGACGACAACACCGCGCAGCTCGAGCAGATCAAAAAGAATCTCGACGATCTGTCGGTCGCGGCCAAGGAAACCGGCGAAACGCTCGCGACGACGCAGAGCAGCCTTGCCAACGCGCAGACGCAGATCGACAGCCTGACCGAACAGCTGGCCGCCGTGACGCAGGAGCGCGACGAGCGGGCGAAGGAACTTGCCGAGACCGCGGAAACGCTTGGCGCGGCGCAGGCCGACCTGGCCACCGCGCAGGCCGAGGTGACGGCCCTGACCGACCAGCTGGCCGCCGCCAACAAGACAGGCGACGAGCAGGCGAAGCAGATCGCGGAGCTGACCACGGCCGCCGAGACGACGAAGACCGAACTCGCCAGCGCGCAGGCCGAAGCGGCTTCGCTCACTGAGCAGCTGGCTGCCGCCAACAAGACGGGCGACGAGCAGGCGGGCGCGATCAGCGCGCTGAACGACCAGCTCGCCGAAGCCGCCACGACGCTGACGGCGACGCAGACCGAGCTGACCGACGCCCAGGCTGAAGCCGCTTCGCTCACCGAACAGCTGGCCGCCGCGACGCAGACGGGCGAGGAGCAGGCGAAGCAGATCGCGGAGCTGACCACGGCCGCCGAG
>JAFZRB010000210.1 GCA_017620115.1 Clostridia bacterium
CCTTGGTCTTTGGGAATCAGTAGTTTTCCGCGGCGACCTCAAAGTATGCCTGGGGATGGATGCAGACGGGACAGACGTCCGGCGCTGTGGTGCCGACGACGATGTGGCCGCAGTTGCGGCATTCCCACACCTTGATCTCGCTCTTTTTGAAAACTTCCTGCATCTCCACATTTTTGAGCAGCGCGCGGTAGCGCTCCTCATGATGCTTCTCGATGGCGGCCACGCCGCGGAATTTCGCGGCCAGCTCCGTGAATCCCTCAGCCTCGGCGGTCTTGGCGAAGCCCTCGTACATGTCGGTCCATTCGAAGTTCTCGCCGTCGGCCGCGGCGGCCAGGTTTTCCGGCGTGGCGCCGATGCCGTTCAGCTCCTTGAACCACAGCTTGGCGTGTTCTTTTTCGTTGTCGGCGGTCTTCAGGAAGAGATCGGCGATCTGCTCGAAGCCTTCCTTCTTGGCTTTGGAGGCGAAGTAGGTGTACTTGTTGCGCGCCTGGGATTCCCCGGCGAACGCCGCCTCGAGGTTCTTCTCGGTCTGCGTGCCGGCATAGGGATTGTTCTTGGGCATAGGATTTTCCTCCTTATTCTGGTTCGTCTTGTTGCCGTTCAACGGACTCTATTATAGCATGTCCCGCGGCGCTTTTCAATGGAAAGAATGGCGGGAAGAAAATATTGCCAGACAAGAAAAAAACCCGTCGATCAGCATCGACAGGTTTCCGCTGGTCCGCCCTCAGGGACTCGAACCCTGGACACCTTTATTATGGGTGTATCCTCCTTCATCCGCTTCTGCGGTATCGTGTTCCGTCAGTTTATACGCAGCAGTTCTGCCCCTGGCAGTATGGATTTTTCGGGCGGGTTATGGGCGCTGAATCAGCGGGCCGCGCATAACATCTTACTGCGCGATTTGCTGCGATTTCAGCATAAACTGATCCAGTATTTCATCCGGAATTGTTGAAGGGTCCTTTATATTGTGCTCTCTGGCATACTGGATATATTTGCGCAGATCAATCTGAAGAGGCTTTGACGGTTGATACGGATTGTTTTCTGCCAGATACTTATCAACAATTTCCTGATGAGGATCAGGAGATATCTTCTGTCCAAACATAATCATACGCCTCCCTTATTTTTTTCGTCTCTTCGCCCGGAAAACAAATCGAGAACGGATGCTCTCTGGGTAATGCGAAAGCGCCGAACTGATTCATGTAATAGTGCATGATATCCTCATCCATCGCCTCGCCATACAAATAACCATCAAAGCCGTATTTTTCTGAAAGCTCCGCCGCGATCGCAAACAAGTGACCGCCCACACCAATATACTTCTGAATGCCGTACCTCCATTTGTTATTCTGCGGAGCCGTACATGCCCAGACAATATGAACAGCCCTCGCTTCATAATCCGGTTCAATGGCGATTAATCCCTGGATATCAAATGTTCCTTTCAGCACCAGCGCGAATACTCTGACGCCATGCGGAAAGCCGCCCCAGTTGATATACCATCCGTTTTGGGAGTTGAACCTGGACAGGAGGGTCTTCCGTTTCAGTTCTATGGCTTCTGTCTCCAGATTCTCCCCGGTAATACTGTCTTTCAGGCACTCAGTCAGTTCGTCAATGATAAAAGTAATCATTGCAATGCTCCCATTCAGATTCCGGTAAATAACAATCCGTCAAATATATTATACCGCAAAAAGGCCGATTATGCAATGACGCCAAGACCAAACCGCTGGAACAGAAAACCGTAAGATATCCATCCTTGACAATTCTCATTATAGCATGAATCGGAGCTTTTGGGAAGACAGCACACGGTTTTTTTCCGCTCCGCTTTCGGAATATGCTTGCGGCATACGATTTCCCTCCCGGAATCTGCCGCAAAATCTGATGCCCTCAATCAGATGCTCCTGAACAAAAAAAACACCCGAAACCGCAATGGCTTCGGGCAATTGGTCCGCCCTCAGGGACTCGAACCCTGGACACCCTGATTAAGAGTCAGGTGCTCTACCAACTGAGCTAAGGGCGGATATCGTTCACGAACAGGAAACAGTATACCACCCGGCAGGCCGCTTGTCAAGACGCATATCCTCATCAGGAAAGCGGTTTTTTGTAAAAGTTTCCAGAAACCCCGCGAAGCGCTTTTCTGCCGCCCGGCTCCAGGCCGCCGGATTGCCGGTTGAAGGCGCTGGGAATATATAGTATAATAGGGCTGCAAGGAAAGAAAGAGAGCGTCGCGAAAGGAAGGCTGAGCAATGAAAACACGGCAGTTTTTGATAACAGTTGAGGAAGGCAAGCGGCTGGTCTCACGCGCGGTGGCGGCGATGGACGCGGTTCAGCAGGCGGCGAAGGCGCACACTCTGGCGATCATCGCCGGCACGACGAACGGCTATCTGGCGGAGGAAATGCTTGCGCAATTCGGCCAGATGGGCGACTTCACACGCGTCGGTTTCCGGCGCGGCGCGAACGTCGGCCCCGGCGGCAAGCCGGAAACAGGCCCGTTCGCCAACACGGACGTGATCATCCGCGAGGGCGTATGGCTGCGCGGCAAAACGATCTTCGACATCGCGTCCGAGCTGGGGCAGGGCGACGTGATCGTAAAGGGCGCGAACGCGGTGCAGGCCGACCGGAAGGCCGCGGGCGTTCAGATCGGCCATCCTCAGTTTGGTACGATCGCGCCGATTCTCGAGGCCGTGATGGGCCGTCGGGCGCGGCTGGTGATCCCCGTCGGGCTGGAGAAGCGGGTCATCGGGGAAATCGTCGAGCTGGCCGCGCTGGTGAACGCGCCGGATTCGTCGGGGCCGCGGCTTCAGCCGGTGGTGGGCGATATCGTGACGGAGCTGGAGGCTCTCGAGGCGCTCACGGGCGCGCGCGCTGCGCTCATCGCCGCGGGCGGCATCGCGGGGGCCGAGGGCAGCGGCACATACGCCCTGACCGGCAGCGAGGAACAGCTGCAGGCCGCGGAATCGCTGCTGCGCGGCATCCGGACGGCTCAGTGAAAGGAAAAAGCCATGAATCGCCTGCATTTTCCTCTTCCGTTTCCGGGCGAGATGTGATACAATATTTAAACGTGATGCGGCGTTGAGCCGCCGGAAGGAGCGTGAGGCGGAATGGGTGAGCTCAGCCGGTATATTGTCATACGCGGCCTGAACATTCATTATCGCCTTGCCATGCCCTCCGGGGAAATCAGGAATCGCGTGTTTCTGCTCAGCGCGCCGGGGTTTTCCGGCTCCTGCTGGCGCATGCTGCTGCCGGAGCTCACCGAAGCCGGATGTCTGTGCGTGGTGTGCGATATGCCGGGCTTCGGCAAGAGCGAATTCAGCGACGGCATCCCCGCGGAACAGGCGCTGCGCGCGCGCTATCTGTGGGGCGTGCTGGACGCCGTCGATCTCGACCGGGACAGCAAGCTCTGCTGCTGGCACATGATCGCCCACGGCTCGGCCTGCGGCACCATCGTTGAAATGGCCCGTCAGCAGCCCGATTCGACGGCCTCGCTGTTCATGGTCAGCCCCATGCTGTATCCGCCCTTTCCGCGCGCGATGGAATCCGTCGTTCGCGCGAAGGCGTTCGACGGGCTGCTGGGCGGCTGGATCCAGCGCAACATCGTGTCTCCCAAGCGGTTTGAACGGCTCACGCGCCGCGTTTATGGCCGCGCGCCGCAGCAGGCCCAGCTGGAACAGATGCGCGCGCCGCTCTTGCGCCTCGCGGGCCACGAGGATACCGTGCGCCGTCTTCTGCTGGAAGGCTACCGTGTCGACACGGCGGCGCTCAGATCGCTGTTCATGCCCTGCATGATCCTGTGGGGCGGAGAGGATCGCCTGCTGGGGGGCGCGGTTCCCGCCCGCCTGCGCAAGAGGGACTGCCCGAACGCGGAATACCACGTTCTGCCGTCGGCCGGACACTGCGCCATGGAGACGCACAGCCGCGCCGTATGCGATTTCCTGCGCGGATGGATCAAGGAATACTGGACATAGAGAGAACGAAGAAAAACAGGAAGCCTCTTCACGGGCGCGTGGAGAGGCTTCCTGCTGTTGTCGGGGTCATTTTCTGAACAGCATCGGCAGGAAATCGTGGATGCAGCGGCGCCAGACGCTCCAGTCGTGCCCGCCGGGGAAGGTTTTGCGCAGCATTGTCACAGGTTTCGTGGCGAGCAGCTCGTCGTCCGCGGTGAAGCTGTTGAAGAACTGATCCTCGGTGCCCATGGCGCGATAGAAGAGGCGGAAGCTGGCCGCGAAGCGCTCGCCGTCGTCGAGGAGCGCAAGATGGGGCTCGTCGCCTTTGGCCCAGGGCGCGCGCAGGAAGCCGCTGAACAGGCCGGCCCAGCCGAACAGTTCGGGATGGGACAGCGTCACGAGGCTGGTCTGATAGCTGCCCATGCTCAGGCCCGCCATGGCGCGGTGCCACTTGTCGGTCAGCACGGGATAGCGCGATTCGATGTAGGGGATCAGATCTTCGATGATGACCTGCGGGAACAGCACCGGCGGCTTCTCCGCGCCGGTCTTCTGGATCATGCCGTTGGCCATCACGATGATCATTTCGACCATCTCGCCCCCGGCGATCAGCCGGTCGGCGATGCGCGCCACGTGGCCCTGGTACACCCAGCCGGTCTCGTTTTCGCCGTAGCCGTGCTGCAGGTACAGCACCGGATAGCGCTTCGCCGGGTCATAGCCCGCGGGCGTATACACCAGGCAGGATTCGATCTTGCCGGTGACGGCGGACGGATACCAGTGGCGGGCGACCGCGCCGTGGGGCACGCCTTCCAGCTCGCCCCATTCCTCTTCGCCGGGTACGGGCACATCGATGAAGTTCATCGGGCGGCAGCAGCCGTAGCCGAGTGTCAGATACGGGCACAGCACGTCCGCGCCGTCGATCTTCCGGAAGAAGTACTTGAAGCCCCGGCCCAACTCGACCGCGCCCTCCCAGTTGCCATCCGCCGCCTGAGCGAGCGGGAACAGCGTGC
>JAFZRB010000211.1 GCA_017620115.1 Clostridia bacterium
CAGAAGCAGCGCGTGGCCATCGCCCACACGCTGCTCAAGGACAACGACATCCTCATCTTCGACGACTCCCTTTCCGCCGTGGATACCGAAACCGACGCGGCCATCCGCCTGGCGCTCAAGGAGAAGCGGAAGGGCCTGACCACCTTCATCATTTCCCACCGCCTGACGACGCTGGCTGAAGCGGACTTCATCGTCGTTCTGGAAGACGGCAAGGTGGCTCAGCGCGGCACCCATGAGGAACTCATCCGCCAGCCCGGCCTCTACCAGCGCATCTACCAGATCCAGTCCGCGCTGGAGGAAGAGCTCGAGGCTGTATAACAATCGACGATATACTTTCCATTTGGTAGGTGAGGAAAGCCATGCAATATCAGGAAGAACAGGAATACAACAAGCGATTTGATCTGGGCGTGTGGAAGAGGCTGATCTTCTACGCGAAGCCCTTTTACAGGCACCTGATCGCCATCACGATCACGATGCTCCTGTGCGCGGGCTTCGACGTGATATTCCCGTTGCTCACGCGCGAGGCCATAGACGGCTATGTGTCCGTGGGCCGCACGGAGGGGCTGGGGCTGTTCGCGCTCAAGTATATGGCCGTGGTCGTGGGGCAGATCATCTGCATCTTCACGTTCTGCATCCTCTCGGGCCATGTCGAGGTCGGCATGACCCGGCGCATCCGCGAGATCGGCTTCAAACGCTTTCAGGAGCTGCCCTTCTCGTTCTACGACCAGACCCCCGTCGGCCATATGATCGCGCGCATGACCAGCGATACCGGCCGCCTCGGCGAGACCGTGGGTTGGGGCCTCATCGACCTGTTCTGGAGCGCGGGCTACATCGTCATGACCGCCTGCGTGATGATTTCGCTGAACTGGAAGATGTCCCTCATGGTCATGCTGGTGATGCCCGTGATCGCGGTGATCGCCATGTGGTTCCAGAAGCGCATCCTCAAGAACTACCGCGAGGTGCGCAAGACAAATTCCAAAATCACCGGTTCCTTCAACGAGGGCATCATGGGCGCGAAGACCACCAAGACCCTCGTGCGTGAGGAAGCCAACGCCGCCGAGTTCGTGGAGCTGACCAGCACGATGAAGGCCGCGTCCATCCGCGCCGCGGTGCTGAGCGCGCTGTTCATGCCCATCGTTTCCACGCTGGGCTCTCTGGCCGCCGCCTACGCGCTGTGGAAGGGCGGCTACGACGTGTTCACCGGGGCGATGTCCTTCGGCACGCTGACCGTCTTCATCAGCTACACCACCCAGATCTTCGAACCCATCTCCAACATCGCGCGCATCTTCGCCGAGATGCAGTCCGCGCAGGCCGCGGCCGAGCGCGTGATCACCATGATCGAAACCGAGCCGGAGATCGCCGATACGCCCGAGGTCATCGAAAAATACGGCGATTCATTCCATCCGAAAAAGGAAAACTGGCCCGTCATCCGGGGCGATATCGAATTCCGCGACGTCACGTTCCGCTACAACTCGGGCGAGAAGGTGCTCAGCCATTTCAATTTGAAAATCAAGGCGGGCGAGACCATCGCGCTGGTGGGCGAAACGGGCAGCGGCAAATCGACCATCGTGAATCTCATCTGCCGGTTCTACGAACCCACCGAGGGCGAGATCCTCATCGACGGCGTGAACTACAAGGAGCGCAGCCAGCTGTGGCTGCAGAGCCACCTGGGCTACGTGCTGCAGCAGCCGCACCTGTTCAGCGGCACCATCCGCGAGAACATCCGCTACGGAAGGCTCGACGCCACAGACGCCGAGGTGGAGGCCGCGGCGCGCATGGTCAACGCCGAGGAATTCATTCTGAAATTCGAGAAGGGCTACGACACCGACGTGGGCGAGGGCGGCAACCGGCTGTCCATCGGCCAGAAACAGCTTATCTCCTTCGCGCGCGCGCTCATCGCCGATCCGGCCATCTTCGTGCTGGACGAAGCCACCTCCTCCGTCGACACGGAGACCGAGCAGATCATTCAGGAGGCTATTAAAACGGCGCTCAGCGGCCGCACGAGCTTCATCATCGCGCACAGGCTCTCCACCATCCGCCATGCCGACCGCATCCTGGTCATCCAGCACGGCGAAGTGACCGAGCAGGGCAGCCACGCGGAGCTCATCCGGAAGAAAGGCTACTACTACAACCTCTACACCAACCAGTTCCGCGAGGAACGCGAAAACGCCATACTGGGCATCAGGCAGCAATCGTAACGCGCAAAAGGGATCGGCGGCGCCGGTCCCTTTTTATGTCTGTGAAGAGCCAGGAAAAAGCGCCCTCCGATGAAGGGCGCGGGCGTGAAAACCGTTCATCCGTTCGCAGCGGGCGCGTCGGTCGGCGCGTCTGTGGCTGCGGGCAGGTCGGTGGCGGTCGCTTCGGTCGCGGTCGGCACGGGCGCGGCGTCTGTGGCCGTAGGTTCCGCGGTCGGCGCGGGGGAGACATTCGCCTGGCAGGCGGTCGTCAGCAGGGCCGCCGCCGTCGCGGCGATGAGAGCCGTCGTTATCTTTTTCATGCAGCATCAATCCTCCTTGTGCGGCGGCGGGGTTGTCCCCCGCGCCTTTTGCACTGATGATTATATGCCGCATGCGTTCGGATTATGCGCTTTCCGGGCGCGCGCCGCGCGCCGTGAGCAGCGCTTCGGCCACGCGCATGCCGTCCACCGCGGCGGACAGTATGCCGCCCGCGTAACCCGCGCCTTCGCCGCAGGGATACAGCCCGAGGAGCCGCGACTGGCAATCTTCGCCGCGCAGGATGCGCAGCGGGGATGACGAGCGCGTTTCCACGCCGGTTAATAGCGCGCCGGGCGACGCGAAGCCGCTGAGCTGGCGGTCCATTTTCTGCAGCGCCAGCCGCATGGTTTCCGTCACGAAGCCGGGCAGGCATTGCGCCAGGTCGTCGTAAGTCACGCCGGGCCGGTAGGTGGGCTCGACGTCGCCGCAGCCGGCGGACCTCACGCCGCGCAGGAAATCGCCCACGCGCTGCGCCGGGGCGCGGAAGTCTCCGCCGCCCAGCTCAAACGCCGCGCGCTCCCATCTGCGCTGGAACCGCACCCCGGCCAGCGGATCGTCGCCGCCGAAGTCTTCCGGCTCAACGCCCACCAGCAGCGCGCTGTTGGCGTTTTCCCCGTTCCGCGCGAAAGCGCTCATGCCGTTGGTCACAACGCCGCCCTCCTCGCTGGCCGCGGCTACCACGAAGCCGCCCGGACACATGCAGAAGGTGTAGGCGGAGCGGCC
>JAFZRB010000212.1 GCA_017620115.1 Clostridia bacterium
ACGGCGCGACGAGGTTCGTCGAAAACGGCACGGTGCCCGACCTGAACGGCCTCGTGGCCGACCCCGCCTCCTCCGACTGGTACTTCTGCTCGAACGGCGTCGTCCGCACCGACGTCACCCAGCTGGTGCTGTACGACGGCGCGTGGTTCTATGTGGTCGGCGGCAAGCTGGACACCACCTACGCCGGCATCGTGCCCTATGACGGCGGCCTCTTCGTGGTTGGCGCGGGCCGCATCATGACCGAGGTCAACGGCCTCATTCAGGATCCCAACGGCTCCGGCTGGTACTTCTGCGCCAATGGTCAGGTTCAGAACCAGTATTCAGGCCTCGCCCTGTACGACGAGCACTGGTTCTACGTCGTCGAGGGCAGGCTCGCCGAGGATTTCGTCGGCGACGTGCAATACGACGGCGCGTGGTTCCATGTCGACCACGGCATGCTCGTGGGCTGATCCCCGCAAAAGCGTCCCGGCTCCCAAACGGAAACCGGGACGCTTTTTCTATATCCAAACCGCGCATCAACATCGCCGAATGATTAGCTTAATCTAACTCTGGCGTTTTGCAAAACCCAGCATAGTCTGCTGGGTTTTACAGCGGAATGAAATCACTCCTCAGCGGGAGCGCCCACCGGGCAGGTCTCGGCGCAGGCACCGCAGCTCACGCACAGTTCAGCGTTGATTTCATACTTTCCATCGCCCTCGCTGATCGCCTCGACGGGGCAGCCCGCCGCGCAAGCGCCGCACGCGATGCAAGCATCACTAATCTTATATGCCATTAGAACACACCTCCTCGTGTTTATCTGGTTATATTATAGCACCTGCCTTGAAAAAATGCAAGTACTATTCGCGTTTTTATATCATTCCTGCATTTCGCCGTCTTCTTCCGGCTGCGCGTCAGACGCGGCGGATTCGCCCGTATTCTCGCGAGAAAAGTATTGCTCCGTCGTCTGCTTTTTGCCCTTGGGCCTCGGATAGCGGCGTTTCTGAGGCTGCTCGTCGGCCTTCGGTTTGTCGGGCGCGGGCCTGTCCGCCGGGCGCTCGCGGTTTCGTTCCGGTCGGGGCCGCGCGGGATGCGCCTCCTCCGATTCCGCGCTGAAAAAGTCCTCCATTTCTTCGGCCTCATCCGTTTCCTCGGGCTCTTCCCGCACGGGCAGCGTCTCGCCGGGCCTGCACACCTCTTCTATGCCGTACTCGCGCACGTCGTAGGTGTCGTCGGGCTCGTGCAGGCGCACCTTTATCTTTTCGCGGATCACGGCGATTTCCGTCACCGTGCCCACGCCGTCCGGCGTCATGATCTCGCGTCCCACGCGCGGCAGCTTTTTGAGGATGGATTCGTAGTTTTCCTGCTCGTACTTCAGGCAGCACATCAGCCGGCCGCACTGGCCGGATATTTTCGTGGGATTGAGCGAGAGAGACTGATCCTTCGCCATGCGGATGGAAACCGGCTGGAAGTCGTTCAGGAACGTGCCGCAGCAGATGGGCCGGCCGCACGCGCCGAGGCCGCCCAGCATTTTCGCCTCGTCGCGCACGCCGATCTGACGGAGCTCTATGCGCATCTTGAAAACGGACGCCAGATCCTTCACCAGATCCCGGAAGTCGACGCGGCCGTTCGCCGTGAAATAGAAGATGAGCTTGCTGCCGTCGAAGGTGTATTCCGCGTCGACCAGCTTCATATCCAGCTTATGCGCCGCGACCTTTCGCGCGCATATTTCGAGCGCGTCCCCTTCTCTGGAGGCGCATTCGGCGGCGCGGCTCACGTCCTCCGGCGTCGCGATGCGGATGATCTTCTTCAGCGGCGCGATCAGCATTTCGTCCTTGACCTCGCGCGCGCCCGTCACGGTCTCGCCCATTTCGATGCCGCGCACCGTTTCGACGATGACCGGGTCGCCCGGATTCGGCCACACGCCCGTGGGATCGAAATAATACACCTTCCCCGCCTTTTTGAAGCGGATACCAGCTACCGTTGCCATGAACCTTTATCCTCCTACCATTTTGTAATAAAGCATCTCCAGCGCGGACTGCCAGGCCACGTTGCTCGACAGCATCCTGCGCGCCTCCATGACGCCAGACAGCATGGCGCTGCCCGTGAAGCGCTGCTGACGCAGCTTTTCCTCGATGTCCGTCTGGATAACATCGCCGCCGCCGTCCTGAATGACCATCAGGTCGCGCGCGCACAGCTCGAGTATATCCAGTATGTCGTTCGCCTGCTCGCGCTTTTCGGCCAGCGGAAACGCCGCGACGCCCACATCCTGCTTTTCATGAAGCGCCGTAAGCGCCGCGAGCGTCCTGTCGCGCAGCTGCCACCAGCCTTCCGAGGCGTCCAGCTCCAGCGCCCGGCCCACGGAGCCCTGCGAGAGCCTGGCAAGCAGCCGCGCGCGTTCCTCCGTCAGGCCGCGCGCCTTCAGCGCCGCTTCGGCCTCGCGCGTCTCAAGGTAATGAAAGCGCACGACGCGGCAGCGCGAAATGATCGTGGGAAGCAGGGCGGTTATCTGCGTCGAAATGAGGAAAAACACGTCCTGTCCCGGCGGCGTTTCGAGCGTTTTCAGCAGGGCGTTCTGCGCCTGCGCGGTCATCTTGTCGGCCTGCTCGATCACCACGACGTGCCTGTCCGCCTCGTAAGGCTTGACCGACAGCCGGGCGATCACCTCGCGCACGGCGTCGACGCCGATCGACTTCTCCGGCTTCACGCGGATGAAATCGGGATGGTTGCCGCTCAGGAACTGCCTGCACGAAGGGCACGCGTCGCAGGGGCGCTCGCCCTGGCTCTGGCAGCACAGCGCGCGGGCACAAATATCGGCCAGCGTGCGCTTTCCCGTGCCCGCTGGCCCCGTCAGCAAATATGCATGAACAACCCGGGAAGAGAGCATCTCTTCCCGGAGATGATGAGACACCGAACCGACGATTTCAGAAAAGCCCATACGCGCGTTTTAGAGTTTGATAAACTGCTCGACATTCATGACGAACACCGTCGCGCCGCCCACCATGACTTCGATGGGATACGGCACGTAAGCGCCCGTGCTGCTGCCCGCCATGGGCGAAGGCGATGGCGCGATCTGTTTGCGGCTTTTGCAAACCTTTTCGATGATCTTCATCGCGCCGTCGAAGCGGTCTTCATCGACGCCCAGAAGAAGCGTGGTGTTGCCCGCGCGCAGGAAGCCGCCCGTCGTCGCCAGTTTCGTCACGCTGTAGCCCTCATTCATCAGATTGCTGACCAGGCGGGAAGCGTCTTCATCCTGTACGATGGCGATGATCAGTTTCATAGTATACCCTCCTTTGAATGATTGCTTTCCATGTTTCTATTATATGCGATAACGGTGAAAAAATCAAGAGAAAGATGTAAAACGGGCCCTGATCCGACAAAAGCGCCAAAAAAGCGGACGGGCTGGGAAAAACAGCCTGTCCGGAACAATGCCGCGGATTGTAAGTGATGTCTGTAAGCCGAGTTCTGTCTTGGATGGTCATCTATCTAGGCCTGAAGTCGCCATCAGGCTCGAGCGATTACCCGGAAGCGTGACGGGCCGCCACATATGCTCCCCTTTCAATCTTGCACCAGGTGGGGTTTACAGAGCGGACAAGTTGCCATGCCGCTGGTGAGCTCTTACCTCGCCTTTCCACCCTTGCGTCCCTCGCGGGATTCGCGGTATATCTCTGTTGCACTTTCCTTAAAGTCGCCTTCACCGGGAGTTACCCGGCACCCTGCCCTGCGGTGCCCGGACTTTCCTCAGACGCGCGCGGCGCCTGCGACCATCTGGCATCCTTACAACCGTGGCTCAGTATATCGCTTCCCGGGCGCAAAGTCAAGTTATTTCTCCGCGCGGCTTGACAGCCGATGGGCGTCAAGCTTATACTGAATGCGCATTCAGTATAAGCCGTTTACGAGGGGAGCGTGAGCGCCATGGAGCGCGCGTGCGTCATCGCGGGCGCGGGCGAATACTACGGCCGCGCCGTATCACCCGCGCCGGGGGATTACGTCATCGCCGCGGACGCGGGCTACCTGCATCTGAGCGGTATGGGCGTGCGCATCGACGAAGTCATCGGCGATTTCGACTCGACCGGTTATCGCCCCGATCATCCGAACGTGCGGCAGCTGCCCGTGGAGAAGGATGACACCGACATGCTCTTCGCGCTCCGCACGGGCGTCGCGAAAGGCTTCCGCACCTTTCGCCTCTACGGCGGCACGGGCGGCCGGCTCGACCACACGCTGGCCAATATACAGTGCCTCGCCTGGCTGGCGCGTCAGGGGCTGACCGGTTATCTCTACGGCGACGGCGCTGTTCTCACCGCGCTGCACGAGGGCGAAATCGCCTTCGACGCGCTGGAGGAGGGCATCGTCTCCGTGTTCGCGCTGGGCGAACGGGCCGACGGCGTGACCATCGAGGGTCTCAAATACACCGTGAACGGCGCGTCCCTCACCTGCGATTTCCCGCTGGGCGTGAGCAACGCGTTCATCGGGCAGGCCGCCCGCGTCGCCGTGGCGCATGGGACGCTGCTGATCAGCTTCCCCGACGG
>JAFZRB010000213.1 GCA_017620115.1 Clostridia bacterium
CGCGACCCGGACGGCATCCAACGCGCAATCCGCGCGTTCAGGGCCGCCATCGCGGAGGTCAGGTGATGCGCGTCGTGTGCCTGCCGCTCGATTCGCGGCCCTGCAACCTCCTGTTCCCACAGCAGCTGGCACGCTGGTGCGGCGACGTGTGCGCCGTTCCGGACGCCTCCGAAATGGATGATTTTACCCGTCCGGCGTCGTTTGTGTCGACACGCGCCTTTCTGGAGCGCAAACTGCCTGGCGCTGACGCCGCGGTGATCTCCATCGACCGGCTGTGTTTCGGTTCGCTGCTGGCCTCCCGCGAGGAATCGGTTTCCGAAAGCGAGGCGCTCGGGCGGCTTGCCTGGCTCGCCGGGCTGCGCAGGAGCTGGCCGAGGATTCCCTTTTACGCCTTCAGCGTCATCATCCGCGCGTCGATTTCAGCGCTGGCCTCCGGCGATCTGGACGCCTACCACGCCATGGCGGATTATTCCGCCTGGAGCGATATCGCCGACGAGACAGGCGACGCGGAAGCCCGCCGTCGCGCGCGCGAAGCCCGCGAGCGCGTTCCCGCCGCCATCCTGCGGAAATACCATGCCGTGAGAGCGCGCAACCACGCCGTCAACCGCCGCTGCGTCGAACTGGCGAGAGCGGGCGTATTCGATTCGCTTGAGCTGCTGATGGAGGACGCGCCGCCTCACGGCTTCCACCGCCGCGAGCAGCGCGAGCTGCTGCGCCTGACCGGAAGCGACAGCCGCGTCAGCCTGCGCAACGGCGCGGATGAGGGCGGCGCGATCGGGGTCATGAAGGCAGCTCTGCGCGGCGAGCCCGTCGACGCGGAGGTGATCTGGCTCGGCTGTCCGGAGGGAGACTTCATCGCGCGCTACGAAGATCGCCCGTTCCGCGAAAACCTCGACCGCGCGCTCGCCTATGCGGGCGTGCGCGCGACGCCCGGCGCAAAGCGCGCGCTGGTCGTCGCCTGCCCGCCGGACGGCCGCCAAGGCGAATGCGGCGAAACGAACGCGCCGGAAGGGACGCCCCCTATCGCCCGGGCCGTCGACGCGCTCATCGCCGCGGGAAAGCAGGTATACCTCCTGGATCTGCTCGGCGCGAACGGCGGCTCGTTCGCGCTGATGGAGCGGGTGGCAGCGCCGCGCCTGTGCGGCTACAGCGCCTGGAATACGGCCTCCAACGCCCTGGGTACCATCGTCGCCCAGCTCGTTTCCGACGCGAAGGCCGGAAAAGCGAACATCGCCTTCCGCAATGAGCGCATCCTGGACGACCTGTTTTATGAGAGCCGCGTGCGCCAGGCGCTGAACGAAAAGCTCCGCGCCCTCGGCGAAGACCCCTACCGTCTCGCCGACAAGCCGAACGCCGAGCGGATGCTGCGCGAGGAGTACGCCGCGCTGAAGCATCCCCTGCTGGACATGGTCGGCCCCTATGCCGTTTCCCTGCCGTGGAGCCGCACGTTTGAAGCGTTCGTCGAAACCTTCTCATAAAACGGGCGGGCGAAAGGTGTGGCGCCTTTCGCCCGCCGCATTATAATGTTTTCTCGTAGCAGATCTCAACGGTTCCCAGCCCCGGTTTCTTCCTGTCCGTCGCGTGAAAGCCCTTGGCCTCATAGAAGGCGCGCGCCCGCGCGTTGGCTTCAAACACCCACAGCACGGCTTTCGTATAGCCCGCGGCGGCAATGTCCGAAAGAAGCCTGTCCATCATCCGGCCGCCATAGCCCTTTCTCCAGTTTTCCGGCAGGCTGTGAATGGCAATGATCTCCGCCTTGCCCGCCATATCCGGATCGCGGGCGGCATCCCACCACGCGATGCAGTGAGGACGGCCGTTCAGCAGGAGGATATATCCATTGCCCTTTCCCGCTTCCAGAAGTCCCTTATACATGGCCGCAGCCCTGCCGGGATCGGTGCATCGCTTCAATGTTTCTCCGTCCAGGATAGTGTGGAAGGCGGCCTTCCAGCTCTCCGTCTGTATGAAAGCGAGGCTCTCCTCGTCACCCTTCCGAACCTTGCGGATAACGGTTTCCATAAAGCTCCCCCTCTTCCCAGGCCCGACAGCAAGGGCAAGCCTAAGCCGTTTCGATAGCCGCGTCCTTCTGCAGGCCCAGCTTCTGGATCGCCTGCTCGCGCATCTTGTATTTCTGGATCTTGCCCGCGTCGTTCATCGGGAATCCGTCCACGAATTCGATGTACTTCGGCACCTTGTGCTTGGCCATGTGATCCAGCACGTATTTCTTCATCTCATCCACGGTCATGCTCTCACCGTCTTTCAGGATGATGCACGCCATGATCTCTTCGCCCATGGCCTTGTCCGGCACGCCGATGACCTGGACGTCGCTTACCTTGGGATGCGTGTAGATGAACTCCTCGATCTCCTTGGGATAGATGTTCTCGCCGCCGCGGATGATCATGTCCTTCAGGCGGCCCGTGATGCGGTAATTGCCCTCGGGGGTGCGGCAGGCCAGATCGCCCGTGTGGAGCCAGCCGTCTTTGTCTATGGTGGCCGCCGTGGCTTTGGGCATCTTGTAGTAGCCCTTCATGATGTTATAGCCCCGGGCGACAAACTCGCCGATGACTTCATCCGGGCAGTCCCTGCCCGTCTCGGGATCGACGATCTTGCATTCAACCTCCGGAAAAGCGCTGCCGACCGTGGCC
>JAFZRB010000214.1 GCA_017620115.1 Clostridia bacterium
CCAAGCCCGCACCGGCCCCGGCCGAGAAGAAGGGCTTCGTGTGCAAGATCTGCGGCTACGTGTACGAGGGCGACACGCTGCCCGAGGACTTCATCTGCCCGCTGTGCAAGCACGGCGCGGAGGATTTCGAGCCGCTGAAATGACGCCCGTCGCGCTTTTTCCCATGACGCCCGGGCTCTGCCATGAACTCTACCGCGGCTGGCAGAACGATCCCGCCATCTGCGCCGACCCCGCGCGGTTTCGCCCCTTCCGCTACGATCCGGACTGGGTCGACCGCTATTTCGCCCGCCAGCAGACGCCCGACCGACGCTATTTCGCCATCCTCGCGGGCGGAACGGTGGTGGGTGAGCTCCTGCTCAAGCGCATTGACCGCGCGGCGGGAACCTGCGCGCTGTCCATTCACCTGCAGAACGACAGCGTGAAAAACAAAGGCTACGGCACGCGGGCCGAAAAACTGGCCGTGGCCTACGCCTTCGATCGGCTCGGGCTGCGCGCCGTGCTCGCCGACGCCGTCAAAGGCAACGCCAGAAGCCGCCACGTGCTGGAAAAGGCCGGCTTCGCGCCATGCGGTGAGGACGAAACCTTCGCCGGTTACAGAATCGAAAAGCCCGAACCATAAACGCATCGCCGCCCGACACGACGCCGGGCGGCGATTGCTGTAAGAAGTCTCATGAATGCGGGCGGGACGCTCACACCTCGTCCCAGATCCTGCGCGCGTTGGCCAGAGAAACGCTGGTGGCGTAGGCCGCGTCCTCCAGGCCCTCGAATTCGATGGCCACGCAGCCGTCGTAGCCCGCGCCCTTCAGCGCGCCCAGCGCCGCCCAGATGTCCAGATCGCCCTGCGCCAGGATCGCGCCGCGCAGGTACTTGCCGGCCTTGGAGCGGAACCAGTGGCCGCCGCAGTCGAACTGCGTGCTGTCGCCCGGATCGCGGCTCCGAACGTAGAAATCCTTCAGATGCACCATCTTCGTGCGCGGGGCCAGCACCTGGCAGGCCACGGCGGGATCCTCGTCCACGCAGATGATGTTGCCGGTGTCCAGAAGCAATCCGTAGTTGGGGTCGTTCACGCCCAGCAGCACGCGCTCGACGCGGTCGCAGCCGTTGGCGAAGAAGCCGTGGTTCTCGATCATGGTCATCACGCCGCGGGCCTTCGCGTGCTCGGTCACGCGCTTCGCGCTCTCCACCAGCACCGGCAGCCAGCGCTCGAAGTCGGCCAGCGTGTTCTGGTTCAGCGGGCGGCGGAAGGCGGTCACGTCGTGGCGCATGCGCGGCACGCCCAGCTCGGCGGCGATGTCCACCTCGTGGCACACGCGCGCGATTTCCTTCTCCAGCGCCTCGCCCTCGCGGCAGAAGTCGGCCAGCACGGAGTAGTTCACCAGCTCGATCCCCGCGTCGGCCGCCCAGCGGCGCGCGTCGCGGATGGCGGCGCTGTCGATGCGGCCGGTCTCGGGATCGTCGAAGCGGAAGGCGAAGGGCACCAGCTCGAGGCACTCCGCGCCCTGGCGGGCCGCCCAGTCGACGACCTCGTGCAGCGTCATGCGGCCGGCTTCGATCTCGCGGTCCAGGCAATAGGAACTCATGCCGATTTTCATGGGAAGTCATCCTTTCAACAATTATATCATAGGTCGGACGGCGATTCAAACTCATCGAAGAATCCCGCGATGGGCGGGCTGGCGTTCTCCACCCGCTGGATCACCACCGAGGCCAGCTTCGCGCCCGCGCGCACGGCCGATTTGAGCGGCAGGCCGCGCGTGAGCGCCATGACCGCGCCGGAGAGGAAGGCGTCGCCCGCGCCGGTGGAGTCGATCAGGCGGCAGGGCAGCGCCGGGCACGCGCCGATCTCGCGGCTGCGGCTGTCGTAGTAGACCGCGCCGCGCGGCCCCATGGTGACGATCATCGAAGGAATGCCCGCGGCCTGAACGGCGCCCGGCAGGAAACGCATCATGGCGGCGGGATCCAGGCCGTTCAGGTCGCGGCCGAACAGGCGGCCGGCTTCGATCTCGTTGCAGATGAAGCAGTCCACGCGGCGCAGGAACTCGGGCCGCCTGAGGATGATGCCCATGTTGCCCACGATGACGTACACCTTTTTGCCGTGCCGCTGCGCCAGGTCGAGCACGCGCCCGGCGATGGACTCGTTCATGTCGATCTCCAGAACGATGTTCTCGCAGGCGGACACGATGGCGTCGCCCTGCCCGCGGATCAGCGCCTCCAGCGCGGAGAAATCCGGCTGATGCGAGATGGAGCCCGCCAGATCCCCGTTTTCGTCGAATACGGCCAGCCACAGCCCCATGGCGTTCTCGCCCTCGGTGACGTAGCGGGTGTCGATGCCGCTTTCCGCCAGCTGCCGTCGCACGTCCTGGCCGACCGCCGTGCGGTCGATCGAGCTGACAAACTGCGCCGGCATGCCCAGGCTGCCGAAGTTTTCCGCCACGTTCCGCGAAACGCCGCCCGGAATCATTTTGATGGTTCCGACGTTGCGGCCCGTCGGGCAATAGCGGCCGTCGGGGTAGCCCTTGATATCCACAAAGACCGTGCCGATAATGGCGGTTCCAGCCATAGGCCCACGCTCCTTCGCGCCTTTGTATCCAGCTCTTAGCATAAAGGAAGAAAAGCGAAAAGTCAACCGTTTTCCGGCGTCCTGCGGGATTTTATTCGGGCGGGGGAGGAAGGACTGGGAATTAGCAACTAGTAATTGGGGAGCCTTCGCGTATATGCTTCGTTTGCGTTTCTGTTGGCGGGGGCCTGCCCTCTCAGGCGCTTCGCGCCAGCTCTCCCAGGGGGAGAGCCAAGAGGAACGCGGGCCTTCCTGCCTCTCCCGCTGGGAGAGGTGCCCCGAAGGGGCGGAGAGGGCCTGCTAATTTCTAATTGCTAATTGTTCCCTCCCCCTCGACAAATAACCATTGCGCGATTGACAGCCGGCGGATTTTGGGCTAGTATAGTAAGGTGGTTGTTTGCTCAGCCCGGCTTCGCGCACAGAAGAATATCGGAGGTCATAACATGATGAGACAGGGGTTCGATAACGACAAATACCTGACCATGCAGTCGGCGCATATCCTCGAACGGATCAGCGAATTCGGCGGCAAGCTCTATCTCGAATTCGGCGGCAAGCTGTTCGACGATCACCACGCCTCGCGCGTTCTGCCCGGCTTCAGGCCGGACAGCAAGCTGCAGATGCTGCTCAAGCTCAGGGATCAGGCTGAAATCGTCATCGCCATCAACGCCAACGACATCGGCGCGAACAAGGTGCGCGGAGACCTGGGCATCACCTACGACGCCGACGTGCTGCGCCTGATCGACGCCTTCCGCGGCGTGGGGCTGTATGTGGGCAGCGTCGCCATCACGCACTACGCCGGCCAGGCGGCGGCCGACGCCTTCAAGAAGCGCCTGGAAACGCTCGGCGTGAAGGTGTTCCGGCTGTACCTCATCCCGGATTATCCCGCCAACGTACGCCGGATCGTGAGCGACGAGGGCTACGGCCGCAACGACTACATCGAGACCGGGCGCTCGCTCGTGATCGTCACCGCGCCGGGCCCCGGCTCGGGCAAGATGGCCACATGCCTCTCGCAGCTGTATCACGAGAACAAGCGGGGCATCAAGGCCGGCTACGCCAAGTTTGAAACCTTCCCCATCTGGAACCTGCCGCTCAACCATCCGGTCAACCTGGCCTACGAGGCCGCAACCGCCGACCTCAACGACGTGAACATGATCGACCCGTTCCACCTCGAGGCCTACGGCGTGACCACCGTCAACTACAACCGCGACGTGGAGATCTTCCCCGTTCTGAACGCCATATTCGAGCGCATCCAGGGCGTGTCGCCCTACAAGTCGCCCACCGACATGGGCGTCAACATGGCGGGCTACTGCATCGTGGACGACGAGGCCTGCCGCGAGGCGTCCCGCCAGGAGATCATCCGCCGCTATTACAACACCGCCTGCATGCTCAAGCAGGGCCGCGCCGAACAGAGCGCGCTGAACAAGATCGAACTGCTCATGAGCAAGGCCGGCGTCTCATTCGACGAGCGGCCCGTCGTGGCCGCCGCGCTCGACGTGGAGCGGGATACCGGCCGGCCCGCCGCCGCCATCCAGCTGCCCGACGGCCAGCTCGTGGCCGGCAAAACCTCCTCGCTCCTGGGCGCGACCGCGGGCATGCTCATGAACGCCCTCAAGGCGCTGGGCGGCGTGAACAAGGAGCTCGATCTGCTCTCCAAGGCCGTGATCGAGCCGCTGCAGGATCTCAAGGTCAACTATCTGGGCAGCGTCAACCCGCGGCTGCACACCGACGAGATTTTGCTGGCGCTGAGCATCTGCGCCGTCACGAATCCGCTGGCCAAGCTGGCGCTGGAGCAGCTGAAGAAGCTGCGCGGCTGCGAGGCGCATTCCTCCGTCATCCTCTCGAATGTGGACGAGCGCACCCTGCGCAAGCTGGGCATCAACCTCACCTGCGAGCCCAAGCACGAGAGCCAGAACCTGTATCACAATCAATAATGCGACCGCCCGCGCGCCGGGCGAAAACCGGAGCCGGAGAGCCGGCGGGGAGGCGACAGGGAGCCATGAACATCCATAAATCGGCGGAAGATTATCTGGAGCAGATCCTCATACTCCTGGAGCGGAAGGGCAACGTACGCTCCATCGACATCGCCGCGGGGCTGTCGGTGAGCAAGCCCTCGGTGAGCTTCGCCATGAAGCAGCTGCGCGAAAACGGCTACGTGGCGATGGACAAGGACAATTACATCACCCTCACCGACAAGGGCCTGAGCATCGCGCAGAACATCTACGCGCGCCACAAGGCGCTCGCGCGCTTCCTCATGCAGATGGGCGTGGACGAAGTCACCGCGCTGGACGACGCCTGCAAGCTGGAGCACGACATCTCCCCCGCGACGTTCGACGCCATCAAGAGGTTCATCGGGGAGGAAGAGGGGCAATAACAACATATGAAAAAGCGAACGCGCTTCGTCGTATCGGCGGAGCGCGTTTTTTTCGCGAATCTGAACAGATTTCCCCTTCCCGCGTGTCTAATAGAGAAAGGGGACGAGGCGTATGCGTTCAACGGACACGGAGCGCGCGGCGAAGCCGGATATGAACCGGCTGATCGCCGAGTACGGCGCGGGGCTGCTCAGGATGTGCTGCCTCTACCTGCGCGACCGGGCGCAGGCGGAGGATGCCGTGCAGGACACCTTCATCAAGGTCTATGAAAAATACGGCTCGTTCGAGGGCCGCAGCTCGGAAAAGACGTGGATCACCGCCATCGCCGTGAACACCTGCCGGAACTACCTCAGAAGCCCGTGGCGGCGGCGCAACGCCGGGGAGAAGGGGCTGTACCTGTTGCGGCAGGCCCCGCCGGAGCCGCCGGACGGCACGGTCGTTCGCGCCGTGATGACGCTGCCCGCGAAGTACCGCGAGGCGGTGCTGCTGGCGTACTATCAGGAGCTGAAGCCCCGGGAGATCGCCGAGATGCTGGGCGTTCCCCCGCCCACGGTGACGACGCGGCTCAGGCGCGCGCGGCAAATGCTCAAGGAATCGCTGAAGGAGTGGTATTTCGATGAGTAAAATATCATTTCGCGAGCAGATCGACCTGGAAATGAAGGACGTCTGCCTTTCGGCCGAGCGCGTTCGCCGCATTCACAGCCTGACCGATGGCAGACAGCCCCCCGTCCGCCGGTTCAGCCTGCCCCGTCGGCTGCCCGCCGCGCTGCTCGCGGCGGCGCTGGCGGCCTGCGCGCTGTTCGCGCTCATCAGCCGCGCGGGCAGTCTGTTCGGGCCGGGCGGCGACGCCGTCGTTGACCCGCTCTCGCATGGCGGCGCGAGCGGTACCCCCGCGCCCCAGCCCACCGAATCGCCGGAACTGTCGTTCGAGGCGGCGGGCGTGCGCTTCGCGCTGGAAAGCGCGGAAGCGACGGCGGACACGCTGACGCTGAACTGGCGCGTGAGCTCCGAACGCGACGATCAGGCGTGCGTCGCCTTTTGCGATTTCGGGATCACGGGCTGCGAATGCCATGCGAATCCGGAGGTCTTCGACGGCCTGGCGGGCCTGTCCGCGCTGGGCGGGGCGGTGGAGGGCGTCCCGCTCCCGGCCAATCGGTACTATGGAACGAGTATTCCCATCGCGGCGTCCGGCGGCGTCCTGACCGTGCGCGTGACCATGGCCGTCTATGCCCCCGCCGCCGAGCCGCGCCTGGAGCTCAGCTTCCCGAACGGCTTCCCCGCGCCCACGCCGGAGCCGCAGTCACTCAACGCCGCCGCGGATTCGCCCTTGAGCGAAACGGACGAGACGCTGGAAAAGCTGCGCGGCGAACTGGAGCGGGCGCTGGCCGCCGGCGAGCGGGAGCGCGCCCTGTCGCTGCAGGACGAGATGCGGTATATCGACTGCATGGACGCCCTGGAGGACGGCCAGCTCTCTTTCACGGAGGAGGGGGAGATCTCTCCGGCCTATCCGGACACGCTGGAGGCAATCGCCTTCGACCGGGCGTATTACGACGCCCTGCCCGCCGCGCGGGCCTCGCTGGAGATGGCCGCGGAGTGCGGGGTGATCGTGCCGCTGGGCGAGGCGGCCATCGAATTCGAGATACCGGTTTCCCCGCGCCCCACCGCCGCGCCGTAAAGCAAAAGGCCCCCGGCCAGCGGGGCTGACCGGGGAGCGGGAGGTCAAAACGACAGCGACAAGCTGTCCAGCCGGGAAATTCCCGCAGGTGCGGAAGGCAAGGCGGCGCAGCTCAGTCGGCAGAGCAATATGTTCATTTATGCTGGCTATGTTGTCCGCCCAGACCGGTCACTTTCACATTCAATCAGGACTGAAACCAGCTCTTTCCAATCTGAAATAGTATAGGCAGCTTTAGAGAAGTCAGTTTGAACAGACTGCCTTTCCGCGCTTCCTTCTGCGGTTCCCTGATAGAATACCGTGGTCAGGCCAGCGGCGTTTGCTCCTTCAATATCTTTATCATAGGTATCACCGCAAAACCAAACGGTATCCGGCGACAGCTTTGCCCTTTCCAGGGCAACCTGAAACAATCTCACATCTGGTTTGCGAAGGCCATAATCGCTGGAAGCGAGTATAAATTCAAAATGGTTATCCGGAAGAAGAGTATTGATCCTTCTTTTCAAGGCGGCGCCGGTCCATCCGATATTGCTGATAACCCCGGTCCGAATACCGTTTCCATGAAGATATTCCAACGTATCTTTGATATTTGGATAGAGGCACTGTTCCGTCATGGGAGCCGTGTGATCCCAGAAAACTAATTCCGCTTCCTCGTAAGAGATATTCAGCCGAATTCCATGAAGCTCGTATTTCAGGCGAAGCATTTGTATTTCAGTTGGTTCCGCGCCCAGATCCCGGACGCTTCGCTGCGACTGGAAATAGTTTTTCTCCCATGAGCAAAGCATATTTGGAGAATAGTTGTGCGGGTTATCGATCACGTGTTCAAAGACCGCCCGTTCCCCGCGCAGCATGTCCCATTCCGGTTCAAAAAGCAACGTTCCGCCATAATCAAAGAGAATCATATCCGGCTTTTTCATCAGAGGGAATCCTCCGTATTTCCTTTACTGGCAGACGGTGGTTTTATCTGTGTTTTTGGATAGAAAAACAGAAAGCCTCTTTTTCCTGCGCGCGTTCAGAGGATTATTATCCCCCAATTTATTCCCCGGTTTCTGTTATAGCATATGGGGAATAAGTTGGGGAATGTTCTGAAGATGTATCCCTCAGCCTTGCCACAATGTGATTACATCGATATACTTTCCGCAATCCCCTGTGAACCGTTGCGCTGTCAGAACGTTTCCTTCAGCCGCAGCCATTTCTGGTCCTTTTCGGAGAGGATGAGCGGCAGGCCGTCGACGGTGTAGCCGGCGGCGGCGGGCGTGCCGTCGTAGCGGCCCTCGAGGCCCGGCCAGCGGATGCCGATGTCGGGGTCGTTCCAGGCGATGCCGCCCTCGTCGTTGGGATGATAGAAATCGTCGCATTTATAGCAGAACTCCGCGTCGTCGGTCAGCACGAGGAAGCCGTGCGCGAAGCCGCGCGGGATGAGCAGCTGCCTTTTGTTCTCCGCGCTCAGCTCGGAGCCGTACCAGCGGCCGTAGGTTTTGCTGCCCTCGCGCAGGTCGACCACGACGTCGAACACCGCGCCGCGGATCACGCGAACCAGCTTCGTCTGGGGGTATTTCTTCTGGAAATGCAGGCCGCGCAGCACGCCCTTCACGCTCATGCTCTGGTTATCCTGAACGAAGGTGACGCGCAGCCCGTTTTCCTTCATGTCGTTTTCATTATAGGATTCAAAGAAATAGCCGCGGCTGTCGCCGTGAACGGCGGGCGTGATGACGCACAAACCTTCGATGCCGCCCATGTTCTTCTCAACAATGATCTGTCCCATCAGAATCCCTCCTCTTTCAGATACCGGCTCACCGCATCCTGCCAGGCCGGCAGGGGTTCAAAGCCCGCTTCGATCAGCTTGCGCTTGTCCAGCCGGCTGTTGGCCGGCCGCGCCGCTTTGCTCAGGCCGTATTCCGCCGTGGTCACGGGAACGACGGTCGTCTTCAGCCCGCACTGCCTGTAAAACTCCACACAGAAGTCATACCAGGATATATAACCGCCCTCGTTGGTGGCGTGATAATAGCCGTATTTTTCGGTCTCGATCATGTCGACCAGCAGGCGGGCCAGGTCGAAGGTGTAGGTGGGCGTGCCGATCTGGTCGTTCACGACGCGCACCGTGTCGTGCGTCTGGCCCACGCGGATCATGGTCTTCACGAAGTTCTTTCCGTTCAGCCCGAACACCCAGGCGATGCGCACGATGAAGAACTTCTCCAGCGTTTCCGCCACGGCCAGCTCGCCCTCGAGCTTGGTCTGGCCATACACGTTGAGCGGCCGGAAGGCCTTGCAGTCGGGCTGCCAGGGCGTCTCGCCCTGCCCGTCGAACACGTAGTCCGTGGAGAGGTAGAGCAGCTTGGCGTCCACAGCCTTCGCCGCGGCGGCGATGTGGCGCGTGCCGTCCGCGTTGACCGCGCGCACGAGGGGGCGCTTGTCCTCGTCCTCGGCCAGGTCGACGGCCGTCCAGGCCGCGCAATGGATGATGGCGTCCGGCTTCACAGCCGCGACGGCGGCCTGAACCGCCGCTTCGTCGGTGATGTCCAGCTTCACATAAGGCGCGGCGGACACGGCGGAGCCGTCCGCGACGCCGGCATAGGCGTCCGCGAGATCGGAGCCGACGCCCTCGTGGCCCCGGCGGCAAAGCTCGTTCATCACGTCGTGGCCCAGCTGGCCGTTGACGCCCGTCACAAAAATCTTCATCGCATTGTTCCTCCCCGCGCGTCCGTCTCCGCCGGCGCGCCGCTCAACACCATTATTATAGCAGAAAAGGCGGAATATGTAAAGGAATATCGCGGCGGGGGAAAGGCAATTAGCAATTAAGGAAACGTTTCGGGGGAAGGCTCCCCTGAAAGGGGAGCTGCCGCCGCAGGCGGCTGAAGGGTCGGAGTCGCCAGTCGATGCTTCTATTGCAGGCATATGGTTTATCGCGAAGCCTGCTGATTACCCCTCAGTCTCGGCTTCGCCGAGCCAGCTCCCCTTGCAGGGGAGCCTTTTCGACGCCGTCAACCTCAAATTGCTAATTCGCTTCTCGCGATGGCGAGAAAAAAAGAGCCCTTTCACGCGAAAAGACTCTTTCTTTCATCAATTTCCGTTACACCAGCTCGAGAATGACCATCTCGGCCGCGTCGCCGCGGCGGGGGCCCATCTTGACGATGCGGGTGTAGCCGCCGCCGATGCCCTTCTCGGCCTTGCGGGCCTTGTACTTGGGGCCGATTTCGCGGAACAGCTTCTCAACGACGGGATACTTCACGTCCTTGGTGCGCTCCTTGTATTCCTTCTTGTTCTCGTCGGCCTTCTTGGCTTCGGGAATATTGTACAGGTAGCTCATGATCTGACGGCGGGCGTGCAGCTTGCTGGGCGCGTCGTTGGTCACGGTCAGGTTCACGATCTGCTGCTTGTCATTCTTGGTTTCTTTGGTTACTTCAATGGTGTTATCGCACTCGCGGACAGCCAGAGTAATCAGGTGCTCGGCCATGGAACTGACTTCCTTGGCGCGGGCCAGCGTGGTTTCGATTCTGCCGTACCAGATGAGGTTGGTCACCTGGTTGCGCAGCAGGGCTTTTCTCTGGTCGGTCGGCTTGCCCAACTTGCGGTTGGTCATTTCGCGTTCCTCCTTACATTATCGCACTGCGTTCAGCGCTTATTCGTCGCTCGCACGGAGCGCCAAACCCAGCGCAATGAGTTTTTGCTCCACTTCTTCCAACGACTTTTTGCCCAGATTGCGCACCTTCATCATGTCTTCCTGATTGCGCTGCACCAGCTCGGCCACGGTGTTGATACCGGCGCGCTTGAGGCAGTTGTAGGCGCGGACGGAAAGATCCAGTTCCTCGATGGTCATTTCCAGAACCTTTTCCTTCTTGTCGTCCTCCGGCTCGTTGAAATCGATGCCCGGAACCACGTTTTCAGTCAGGTTGACGAAGAGCGTCAAATGATCGGTCAGGATCTGCGCGGCCAGGCCGGTGGCCTCGTCGGGCATGATGCTGCCGTTCGTCCAAACTTCGAAGATGAGCTTGTCGTAGTCAGTCACCTGACCGACGCGCGTGTCTTCAACGGAATAGCTTACCTTGCGAATCGGGGTGAAGATCGAGTCTACCGGAATGACGCCGATCGGCATTCCGGACGTCTTGTTGCGATCCGCGGAGACATAGCCGCGGCCCTTATCGAGCGTCATCTGCATCTGCAGGCGCGCGCCTTCGCTCAGCGTCGCAATGTGCAGGTTTTTGTTGACGATCTCAACCTCGTCGTCACATTTGATGTCGCCCGCCGTTACCTCGCAGGGGCCGGTTGCGTCGACGCTGATCACCTTCGCCTGATCGGTGAAAAGCTTGGCGGAGATATTCTTCAGATTCAGAATGATCTCGGGGACATCTTCCTTTACGCCAGATACCGTGGAGAACTCATGCTGCACGCCCTCGATGCGAACATTGGTAACCGCCACGCCGGGCAGCGAATTGAGCAGCACGCGGCGCAGTGAGTTGCCCAGAGTCTGTCCGAAGCCGCGCTCCAGCGGTTCCACAACGAACTTGCCATAGCGCGCGTCGCCCTTCTCTAAGCGTTCGATTCTGGGTTTTTCGATTTCGATCATTCAGCAATCCCTCCTCTTTCACGCGGAGACCCGTTGATTTTTTAAAAACGAAAGGATATTCATCAGCGGGAGTAAAGCTCGACGATCAGGTTCTCGGACACCTCATAATCGATATCCTCGCGCAGCGGCAGCGCGGCGATCTTCGCCTCGTACGCGTCGGGCGCGCGATCGATCCACTTGGGCATGGTCTTCTTGCCGAACTCCTCGATCAGGCTCTTGAACTTCGGGCTCTGACGGGACTTCTCGCACACCGCCACAACGTCGCCCAGTTTAACCTGCGCGGAGGGAATGTCGCAGCGCTTTCCGTTGATGGTGAAATGGCCGTGGTTCACCAGCTGACGCGCCTCGCGGCGGGTGCTGGCGAAGCCGGCGCGGAAGACCACGTTATCCAGGCGGCGCTCCAGCTCCTGCAGCATGATCTCGCCGGTGATGCCCTTGCTGCCGACCGCCTTTTCATAATAGCGGGCGAACTGCTTTTCGAGCACGCCATAGATGAACTTGACCTTCTGCTTTTCCTTCAGCTGCAGCGCGTATTCAGACTGCTTGCGGCGCGTCTGCTTGCCCTGACGCTTCGTCTCCTTGGAGTAACCAAGCACCGCGGGAGACAGACCCAGAGCTTTGCATCTCTTCAGAACGGGCTGTGTATTCTTTGCCATGTCGGTTTCCTCCCTTACACCCTACGACGCTTGGGCGGGCGGCATCCGTTGTGGGGGATGGGCGTCACGTCCTTGATCATGCTCACGTCCAGACCGGCGGCCTGCAGCGAACGAATCGCCGCCTCGCGGCCGGCGCCGGGCCCCTTCACGTACACGTCAACCGACTTCAGGCCATACTCCATCGCGGACTTGGCGGCCGTTTCGGCGGCCGTCTGCGCGGCGAAGGGAGTCGACTTCTTGCTTCCGCGGAAGCCCAGGCCGCCAGCGCTCGCCCAGCTCAGCGCGTTGCCGGCGGTGTCGGTGATGGTAACGATCGTATTGTTGAACGAAGAGCGGATATGGGCGGCTCCGCGCTCGACGAGTTTCTTCTCGCGGCGCTTGCGAACAACCCTTTTCAGCTTCGGCTTTGCCATGATAATTCTTCCTCCTAATTCGATCGATTACTTCGCTGCCTTCTTCTTGCCGGCAACCTGCTTCTTCGGGCCCTTGCGGGTACGGGCGTTCTGCTTGGTGTTCTGTCCGCGAACGGGCAGGCCGCGGCGATGGCGCAGGCCGCGATAGCAGCCGATCTCCATCAGACGCTTGATGTCCATGGAAACCTCGCGGCGAAGATCGCCTTCCACCTTGAGGTTGTGGTCGATGTAGTCGCGCAGTTTACCGACGTCCTGCTCGGTCAGATCCTTGACGCGGGTGTCAGGATTCACGCCGGTCGCCTTGATGATGTCGTCGGCAATGCTGTTGCCGATGCCGTAGATATACGTCAGGGCGATCTCGATTCTCTTTTCACGGGGAAGGTCGACGCCTGCGATTCGTGCCATGTGTTTTCAGCACCTCCATTAAATCATACGAAGAGCCTTGCCGCTCTCGTACCGGCGGCTCCATGCGCGGAGCCTTCTTACTCGGGGAATCTATCTGAAGACAGGCGGCAGCCGCTCCGCCCGCCTTTCCGGTCTCAGTGTCGCGATCAGCCCTGCTTCTGCTTGTGCTTCGGGTTGTCGCAGATGACCATCACGCGGCCCTTGCGCTTAATGATCTTGCACTTCTCGCAAATCGGTTTCACCGAAGGTCTCACTTTCATCTGAGTTTCCTCCTTGCCTCTCGGTCGGTTAAGACTTGCTGCGCCAGGTGATGCGTCCCCTGGCCAGATCATAGGGTGACAGTTCTATCGTTACCTTGTCGCCCGGATAGATGCGGATGTAGTTCATTCTCATCTTGCCGGAAACATGGGCCAGAACCTTGTGCCCGTTGGGCAGTTCTACCTCAAAAACGGCGTTCGGAAAGGACTCCGTGACGACGCCTTCCACTTCAATAACATCTGATTTGGACAAATTCTCACGCCTCCTTCTGCCTGTACGCTGAGAGCCATTTGCGGATCTCGTGGTTCTCCACGGTCTCGCCGGCCGCCAGCCTCTCCTGCAAACCGGAAATTGTTGCCTCGGTGACGAACAGGTGCTTCACGCGCTTCCGCTTCGGTTTCTCGAAGCCGCGCCGCCCGCCGTCTGCGATCAGCGCGAACTCGTCTCCGTCCAGCGCGATGACGACGAAGTAATCTCCCTCGTCGCGCCCCGCCTTCGATCGAACGATCCGGCCCGTCTCGACTTTCCATTCCCTCTTCATGCTGGGAACCTCCGCGTCGGGGCGTCCGGCCAGCTCAGTATCTCCGGGTCACCTTCCGTCACGACCAGCGTGTGCTCGTAGTGGGAGCACCAGCTGTGGTCGCGGGTGATAATTGTCCACCCATTGTCATCTCTGTAAATCGGCCATCGCCCGCGGGCGATCATGGGCTCGATGGTGAAAACCATGCCGGGCCTCAGGCGCACCCCACGGCCGGCCGTTCCAAAGTTGGGTACGCTCGGATCCTCGTGCATCTCGCGGCCGATGCCGTGTCCGCACAGATCGCGAATGACCCCGTAGCCGTTTTTCTCGGCGTGCTCCTGAACCGCGTGGCCGATATCGCCGATGCGGTTACCCGCGCGGGCCTGACTGAGGCCGATCCAGAAGCATTCCTCGGTAACGCGAATCAGCCGTTCGGTTTCCGGCGAAGCCTTGCCCACTGCCACGGAAAACGCGCTGTCCGACTGCCAGCCGTCAAGCATCAGGGTGCAGTCGACGGAGAGGAGGTCGCCCTCCTCCAGGGGTTTGTTCGTGGGGAAACCGTGCACAACTTCATCATTCACCGAGGCGCAGATGGAGGCGGGAAAGCCCTCGTAGCCCTTCGAGGTGGGGATGGCGCCGGCGTCCCGGATCAGCTTTTCGGCCGTCTGGTCGATGAAAGCCGTGGTGACGCCGGGCTCGACGAGCTTCCTGAGTTCCTCCAGCACCTGGTGAAGAAGCGCACCCGCTCTTCGCATCTTACCGATCTCTTCGGCAGATTTTATCGTAATCATAGTTCAACCGCCAGGGCTTTTCCGATCTCGGCGGTGACGACTTCCATGGGAAGATCGCCGTCCACTTCCTTCAGGAGGCCCTTCTGCGCGTAAAACGCGGTCAGCGGACTGGTTTCGGCGTGGTAAACGCTCAGCCGGTTCGCGATGGTGGCGGGGTTATCGTCCGCTCTCTGAACCAGTTCCGCGCCGCAGTTCGGGCAGATCTTCTCATCCGCGAGTTTCGTGATGTGGAAGGTGCCGCTGCACTTCGGGCAGAACCGGCGGCCGGAGAGCCGGGCGATGAGCTTCTCGTCGGCCACAGCGATGTTGACCGCCGCGTCAAGCTGCGAAAATTCGGCGAGGGCTTCGGCCTGAAGGAGATTGCGGGGAAAGCCGTCCAGCAGGTAACCGTTTTTGCAGTCGTCCTCGCTGAGGCGTTCCCGAACCATCTCGATGGTGACGGAGTCCGGAACCAGCTTGCCCTGCTCGATGAACGCCCTGGCCTTGAGGCCGGTGGGCGTTCCCTCGCGCATGGCTTTGCGGAACATATCGCCGGTGGAAATGTGCGGAATACGCAGGGCCTGGCTCACAACCGCGGCCTGCGTGCCTTTGCCCGCTCCGGGAGGGCCAAGAAAAACCAAATTCATTCAGACGCCTCCCGATTATTTCAGGAATCCCTTGTAATGACGCATCTCCATCTGCGCCTGGAGCTGACGGGCCGTCTCGATGGCGACGCTGACTGCAATCAGCAGGGAGCTGGCCGCGAGGGGCAGGTTCAGGCCGACCAACCGATAGAAGAAGGTGGGCAGCGTGGCCAGAACAGCCAGGAACAGGGCGCCGAACAGGGTGATGCGCCGGCTGATCTTGGAGATGTAATCCGCAGTGGGCTTGCCCTGGCGAATGCCGGGGATCATGCCGCCGTTCTGCTGGATGTTCTTGCTCATCTCAATCGGGTTGAAGGTGATCGAGGTGTAGAAGAACGTGAAGCCGAAGATCATGAGCGCGAAGATGAGCATATACCAGCCGCTGCGGCCGTAGAACGTATCCCACCACTTCGCCGCGCCGGAGTTCGGCATGAAGGAGAAGATGGTGCTCGGGAACTGCATGATCGCCGACGCGAAGATCAGCGGCAGCACGCCGGAGGCGTTCAGCTTCAGCGGGATATGCGTGGTCTGGCCGCCGTACATCCGGCGTCCGACCATGCGCTTGGCGTATTGGATCGGTATGCGGCGCTCGGCCAGATCGACCAGCGTGACCGCCACGATCATGGCCAGGCTCAGGATCAGCACCACCAGGCCGGCCCAGATGGACACGGCGCCAACCGCGATGTTGCGCACATAGCTGACGATCTGAGCGGACAGGCGCGCGATAATGCCGGCGAAAATCAGCAGCGAAATGCCGTTGCCGATGCCGTTCTCATTGATGCGCTCGCCGATCCACATGGCCAGCGCGGTGCCTGCGGAGAGGCACAGGCCGATGGTGATGTAGTTATACCACGCGGTGTTCTTGGACGCGCCCAGACCGACGGAGAGGGCGATCGCCTGGAGGAATCCCAAACCGACCGTGACATAGCGGGTGATCTGCGCAATCTTCTTGCGGCCTTCCTCGCCTTCCTTCTGGAGAGCCTCCAGCTTCGGAATCGCGACGCAGAGCAGCTGCATAATAATCGACGCATTGATGTAGGGCGTGATACCCATCGCCATGATGGTGAAATTCTCCAGATTGGAACCGGTCATGGTGTTCATGAAGTCCAGCAGGCTGATGCCGGCCACGGCCGCGGCCACGGTCTCCCGATCGACGCCGGGCGTCGGCACGAAGCACAGCAGCCGGTAGAGCAGCAGCATGAACAGGGTATAGAGAATCTTCTTGCGAAGATCAGCGATCTTCCATGCGTTGCGCAGCGTTTCCCACATGTCAGATCACCTCGGCCTTCCCGCCGGCCGCCTCGATCTTTTCCTTGGCGCTGGCGGTGAATTTGGAGGCCTGAACGGTGAGCTTCTTGGTGAGCTCGCCGCCGCCCATGATTTTGATGCCGTCGTCGATCTTCTTGATGATGCCGTACTCGATCAGCTCGACGGGGGTGACCGTCGCGCCGTCCTCGAACACCTCGAGGCGATCCACGTTGATGGCGACGTATTCGATGCGGAAGCGGTTGTAGAAACCACGCTTCGGCAGACGGCGCACCAGAGGCATCTGGCCGCCCTCAAATCCCGGACGCTTGCCGCCGCCGGAGCGGGCCTTCGCGCCCTTGTGACCTTTACCGGAAGTCTTGCCCAGACCGGAGCCAACGCCGCGTCCAAGACGCTTGGGCGCCGTGGTCGACCCGAAAGCAGGCTTGAGTTCGTGCAGTTTCATGTATCGACCCTCCTTAGTCCTCGATTTCCTCGACCTTCACCATGTGCTTCACGCGGAAGATCATGCCGCGGGTGGCGGGGTTGTCCTGCTTGATGACCGTCTGGCCGATCTTGTGCAGGCCCAGCGCCTCGATCGTGGCGATCTGCTTGCGCAGGCAGGCGATGGTGGATTTAGTCTGCGTAATTTTCAGCTTCATTTTTGTGCCCCCCTTAGTCCTGCAGCTCTTCGACCGTCTTGCCGCGAAGCTTGGCGATCTGCTCCGCGTTGCGAAGCTGCTTCAGGCCTTCCAGCGTGGCCTTGACCATGTTGATCGGGTTGTTGGAGCCGATCGACTTGGTGCGGATGTTCTTCACGCCCGCGGCCTCCAGAACCTGACGCACAGGGCCGCCGGCGATCAGGCCGGTGCCTTCCGGAGCCGGCATCAGCAGAACGCGGCCGGTACCGTAGATGCCGAGCACCTCGTGCGGAATGGTGGTGCCCACGAGGGAGATCGTCACCATGTTCTTCTTGGCGTCCTCGGTTCCCTTGCGGATGGCCTCGGGAATTTCAACCGCCTTGCCCATGCCGCAGCCAATGCGGCCCTTCTCGTCGCCAACCACCATCAGGGCGCTGAATCGCATATTGCGGCCGCCCTTGACGGTCTTGCTTACACGGTTGACCGCGACAAGCTTTTCCTTGAATTCGCTAACCTGCTCGTTGCGCTGCATGCGTGCATACCTCCTGATTTAGAAGTCCAGGCCGGCTTCGCGAGCGCCAGCGGCCAGCTCGGCCACACGGCCGGTGTAGATATAGCCACCGCGGTCGAAGACGACTGTCTTGATGCCGGCAGCCTGAGCGCGCTCGGCGACGATCTTGCCGACCAGCTTCGCGGCGCCCTTCTTGTCGACCTCGCCGATCTGAGCGGCGATATCCTTCTCTACGGTCGAGGCGGCGGCCAGGGTCTTGCCCACGGTGTCGTCGATCACCTGCGCGTAGATGTGAGCATTGCTCCTGTAAACGCAGAGCCGGGGACGTTCGGTCGTGCCGCTGATCTTCTTGCGGACGCGCGCATGTCGAATGACTCTGATCTCATTGCGATCCTGTTTTTTGAACATGAGCGTTCACTCCCTTACTTACTTCTTGCCGGCTTTGCCTTCCTTATGACGGACGTACTCGCCCGTATAACGAATGCCCTTGCCATGATACGGTTCAGGCTTGCGGATATCGCGGATATCGGCCGCGATCGCGCCAACCTGCTGCTTGTCAATGCCCTTCACGATGATCTGCGTGGGGGCCGGCGTCTCAAACGTGATGTGCTCGGGCGCATCCACGTTCACCGGGTGCGAGAAGCCGATGTTGATGACCAGCTTCGTGGGGCTCTCGGCCTGGGCGCGGTAGCCAACGCCAACCAGCTCGAGGGTCTTGGTGTAGCCGGCGGTGACGCCGGTGACCATGTTCGCGATCAGCGCGCGATACAGGCCGTGCAGCGCGCGATGTACCTTATCGTCAGAGGGGCGGGAAATATGCAGATGGCCGCCTTCCTGCTTGACGGTGATGTCCTTGTTTACCTTCTGAGACAGTTCACCCTTGGGGCCTTTGACGGTGACGAGATTATCGTCGTCGATCGTCACGGTAACCCCGGCGGGCACTGCGATCGGAAGTCTTCCGATTCGAGACATTATTCTTGCACCTCCGTTATTACCAGATGTAGGCCAGCACTTCGCCGCCCACACCGGCCTTGCGGGCTTCTTTATCAGTCATGACGCCCTTGGAAGTCGAAACGATCGCGATGCCCAGGCCGCCCAGAACCTTCGGCAGCTCATCGCTCCTGGCGTAAACGCGCAGGCCAGGGGTCGAAATGCGCTTCAGGCCGTTGATAACAGACTGTTTGCCCTCAGCATACTTCAGCACGATCTTGATCTGCCCCTGCAGGCCGTCGTCGATATAGTCAACAGACTTGATATAGCCTTCTTCCAGCAGGATCTTGGCGATCGCCTTCTTCATGTTGGAAGTGGGGATGGTCACGGTATCATGTCTGGCAGTGAGGGCGTTGCGGATGCGGGTCAGCATATCCGCGATGGGATCATTCATCAGCATTGTGTAACCTCCTTCCGAGTCAGCCCAGCCTTACCAGCTTGCCTTTCTCACACCGGGAATCTCGCCCTTGTAGGCCAGTTCACGGAAACAAATCCTGCACACGCCGTATTTGCGAAGCACGGAATGCGGACGGCCGCAGATGCGGCAGCGCGTGTAAGCACGGGTCGAGAATTTCGGGGCTCTCGCCTGCTTAATTTTCATTGAAGTCTTTGCCACGCGAATTTTCCTCCTTCATCAAGCCTGCGCGAACGGCATACCCAGCAGGCGCAGCAGTTCCTTCGCTTCTTCGTCGGTTCTGGCGGTGGTCACGAAAACCATCTCCATACCGCGGATCTTCTCGATCTTGTCGTAATCGATTTCGGGGAAGATCAGCTGCTCGCGAACGCCCAGGGCGTAGTTGCCGCGGCCGTCGAAGGCCTTGTCGGACACGCCGCGGAAGTCGCGCATGCGGGGCAGAACGATGTTCATCAGCTTGTCGGCGAACTCATACATGCGATCGTTGCGCAGCGTAACCTTCGCGCCGACGTTCATGCCTTCACGAACCTTGAAGTTTGCGATGGACTTCTTCGCCTTGGTAACCAGCGGCTTCTGGCCGGAGATCGTGGCGAGCTCGCTCACAGCGATGTCCATGGACTTGGCGTTGTCCTTGCAGTCGCCCAGGCCCATGTTCAGAACGATCTTTTCAAGCCTGGGAACCTGATTGATGTTGCCATACTGGAACTTCTGCTGAAGCGCCGGAATGACTTCGCTTACGTACTTATCCTTCAATCTGGCCACTTAAATGAACCTCCCTCTCGATCAATTGTCGATGGTCGCGCCGCACTTTTTGCACATGCGGACCTTCTGAGGCTTCTGGCCTTCTGCTTCAACGAACTTGTGCGCAATGCGGGTAGCCTTCTTGCAGCTCGGGCAGACCAGCATAACCTTGCAGGCGGGGATGGCGGCTTCCTTCTCGATGATGCCGCCGGGCATGCCCTGTCCGCGCGGCTTCTGGTGCTTCTTCACCATGGCGACGCCTTCGACAACGATCTTGCCCTTGGCCGGGAAGGCTTTCTGGATCTTGCCTTCCTTGCCCTTATCCTTGCCGGAGATCACAACGACGGTGTCGCCGGCCTTGACGCTCAGTTTCGGTGCAGTCAATTTACACACCTCCAAATTAAAGCACTTCGGGCGCCAGCGAGACGATCTTCATGAAATCCTTCTCGCGAAGCTCTCGCGCGACCGGCCCAAAGATGCGGGTGCCCCTGGGCTGCTTTTGGTCGTTAATGATGACGGCGGCGTTGTCGTCGAAGCGGATGTAGGAACCGTCGGGACGGCGGTACTGCTTCTTGGTGCGCACGATGACGGCCTTCACGACTTCGCCCTTCTTCACGGTTCCGCCGGGAGTGGCGGATTTCACGGAGGCGACGATCACGTC